>JBAWWQ010000008.1:0-16983 GCA_037146655.1 Chlamydiota bacterium
GATTAAATAGCCCTCCAATACCTACAGCTCCTGCCCCAATAAATCTAATATAATTAGACCAAATATCGTCTGCTGACATTTGCCCAACTGGTATTTTACCAGGATAAATAATATCTCCTTGTCCAAACATAGCTATCAAAGGAATAAGCACCCACCAACCAAGTAATCCCCCAAAAAACAATAAGCTACAAATGCGAGGACCTATGATGTAACCAACACCTAAAAGAGATGGGGTGCAATCCATGCTAAATACTGTTTTGCCAAGACTTGAAAATGTCCAAGTAGGCACTTCTTTCCAAAGGTTAAAAACACCTGATAAAACCTTATATACAGCCCCTGCTCCAATCCCCATAACAGCGCTTAAAGCATTCGCCTTTTCCCCTTGTTTTGATTTGAGGATTTCTGCACAAGCTGTCCCCTCAGGAAATGGAAGTTTTCCATGTTCTTCCACAATAATATATCTTCGCATAGGGATCATAAATAAAATCCCAAGTATCGCCCCTAAAGAAGATAGTAAAATCATTCTAAAAAGTGAGGGTTGAGCTCCTAATAGAAATAAAGCTGGCGCTGTAAAAATGACTCCTGCTGCTAATCCCTCTCCCACTGAAGCAACTGTTTGTACAAGATTATTTTCTAAGATAGAAACTTTTTTAAAGAACAAACTTAAAATAGCCATTGAAAGAACTGCTGCTGGAATAGAGGCTGATACTGTTGTACCAACTTTCAAACCAAGATAGGCATTACCAACCCCAAAAACAACACCCAAAATAAGTCCCAAAAAAATCGCTCTGAATGTAAATTCAGCTGTTTTTGTTCCTGAGTGAATATAAGGTTGAAAAATTTCTTTGACCTTGTTCATCTTTAAAAAAACCTTTTTTTCAAAATTTTATGTCAATATTTCCAACTGTGTCATATCCAATAATTATTGTGCAAAAAAAAATTATTACTCCTCTATTTGACAAGAAATAGCCGTTGCATGAAAGTAATCTATTATGCACACTGAGCGCTAAGGGAACTCACTTTAATAGCGAGTATTTTTAGAGAGACTTTATGAAAAAATTGCTAACCTACTTTTTAATCATTGGAATGCTTTTTTGTATCCCCTCTTATGCCGATGGGGGTTATGACAATCAAGACTCTTATGATCAGCAATTGGGTATTTGTGCCTCCGATGGTCTGTATGCAGGAGTGGGTGCTTCCATGATGGGTTGGGGTATTGCAATTATTGTAGGTATTACCATTTTAGCTTTAGTTCTACATCAAAGCACAGGTGGTACAGCCCATTCTCCAGTAACCACTACAGGTGGCACTTCAGGTGGCAATACTAGTACAGGAATCGGTGCCGTTATATGAAAACGGCTTTTATCTATATTGTTATCGCCCTATTTTCTTCAGCGTCTTGCTCAGAACCTTTTTATTATTTTATCCCTCCATCTAACTGGAAAGTGATTGCTCCAGAAAAACTGTCTAGATCCATTAAAATAGCATTTGTAGCAAGCTCTAAAAAAGCTTTTAAACCTTCCTTAAATTTAGGCGTGGAAAAAGTAGATGTGTCTTTAGATGAGTATATAATTGCTGTAAAAAAACAACATACTTCTAATCGTAAAAACCGCTGGCATGAAGTAGGATTTCTTAACACCCTTGCAGGGAAAGCTCATCTTTCCCAAATAGACACCAAAGCAGAGTATGGAGACATCCGCTCTATGCAATCTATCCTCGTTCAAGATGGTTATGCCTATGTGATCACTGCTGTTACACTTCGTGATGACTTCCTTAACTATCATAATGAATTTATTAAAGCTTTTGAGAGCTTTTCTATCTCTAAGGATTCTCTTTCTTCTCTTAGCTCAAGCGTCCTAAAAAGCTGCTATACAAAAAAAACAGAAGAACTTCTTCAGAGCTTCCACAAGCTGCTAGCTTCTAACAACACTGCCCAAGAAGCCTTTGAAAGCTCATTATTTAAAAAAAAGCACTGGAAATCCTTTGAAAAATACCTTTCACAAACCTTTAAGGATCAAGGGGTATTTTGGCAAGTCATGGCCTCCAAAGAAATTAAAACTAATCTTATAGCCTCTCGTGATTAATCCGTAAAAATCTAACTATTAGTTAGTTGCAGAAAACAACATTTATACAAGTTGTTTATTATAAGCACGTTATCTCATTTTGATTTTTTTGAAAAAAAATATTGAATATGCTAAAATATTTTTAATATTAAATTAAATATGTGATAAAAAATTATGTCAGCTATCCCTACAAGTCCTCAGTGGTCTGCTAGAGTAGACTCAGCACAGTTATCTGATGGGCAGAAGCTTCTCCATGATGACGTCACTGCCTTGAATAACAAAATCCAGGAGTTTGTTCAAACGAGTATTTTCCAAGATGCTTGTAAAAGTCTCTTAGCTGCCAGCACAGGTGAACAGAAAGTTCAGTTGATCTTTGAAAATGGCGTAATAAAACTTAAGCATAATGAAAAAGAAACAACCCTAAAAACTGATACTACCGCACCAACTCAAAAAGCCGTGCAAGAAACTACTACCCTTGTTAGTGAGATGGCAAGGTATTATTTAAGTCGCAAGCCTACACAAACAGCCAATCCATCTAGCTTAAGCAATCTAGGTAATGCAACGGAAACTATTAAACAAGCAGATGCGGCTACTTTAAAGCAGTACGGTATTCATGGAATAGAGAATGATACAAAGCAGTCGTGCTTTGCAAATAGTGCCTATCAACTCTGTGCAAATATCCCTTCTTTAAAGGCTTTAGTAGACGACTCAACCCCCCTAGCCTATACCAATCTAACGAATAGTTCTGATTTAATAAAAAAGCTTAACGAGCTTCCATCAAATACAGGCAAACCAGGAAAACCTACACCACGATTTGAAAAAGCCGGAGCAGGCGATAGTTCAGAAGTCTTCCAGGTGTTACTAGATCAAAAAGACGTTCAATACACAAAGTTTTCTTTAGACTCAGGCTCTACCCAAGAATCTATATTCAGATGCAAGATCCCTTTAAGTAACCCAACTTTTGATAACATTATTCAATCAACGTTATCTTCTGCAGATAAATCTACGAGTAAGAAACAATTTGCATCGGCACCCAACCAACTACTTATTCAAGTAGAAAGAAAAGCTACTCCTACAGAACACAATACTGCAACAACCTTCAATGATCAATTTATTGAAGGTATTCCTATGCTTCTTAACTTATCAGAGCATGTAGCCAAAAATTCTGATTCAAAAGATGCGTCAACTACAAACTCTACAGCATCATTAGAATTAAAAGGTTTTACAGTACATAAAGGTGCCGATAATGGTTCAGGTCACTATATTGCCTATTTCAAAAAAGAAGACCCTATCAACATAGGAACTTACCAATGGTTCTGTGCAAATGACGCTACGATTTTAACAGTTCCAGAAGGTGAAGTCTTAAATGCCTTAGGCCACGCTTATAACCTTTACTATGATAACACTACAACAGATGCTAAAATAGATGCAAAAAGCAAAGCTCCTACTCAATCCCCTGTATTGTCTTACACTAAATACCTAGCTAACAATCCACGCCCTAATAGTCTGGTTCCTTTATCTATTCCAGAATCTAAGCCTACTACTAACCACGCTACTCCTAAAGTTGATCATAATTATACACTACCAGCTAGAGCTTCAAATGAAACCATCGAAGATTATGCTGCAAAAGAGTTAGAGAATGTTAAAGATGCTTGTGCAGCCAGTTTAGCTCTTCAAAAAAGCAAGATTCCTAAGGATGTATCTACTGAATTATCCAAAAAGACATCAGCACTGGATTTTTATAAATTAGAGACCGATCCGATAACCTATTTTCTTGGTAATTTCTATCTTACTGAGAAGTCTATTACTATTGATAAAATTTCATTTAAATGCGCTGAAGCCGCCTATCAGTACTTGAAAGTGATTGAAGAGTATACGTTAACTGATGCTGAAAAGGGTGCTATACTATCACTATTTCAAGAAGCAGATGGGCAAAGGGCTTGGGAATTAACAAATAAGCACCGTGATACAGAATCTTTTCTAAATGGTTTGGCTAAAAAGAATCCTAAACCACAAGTAAATACTCAGGCTATAATGCAAAAAGTTTTAACTGCTAAATTCGCGTCAGGCACTGCAGAAGCAAAACTTTTAACAGCAACTAAAGCTAACACTTTAGTGGAAACTACAGATCACGGAGATCTATATTGGGGTATCACACGTACCGGAAAAAACAAACAACACCAAGATATACACTATACAGAACGTGATCCCAACGATCATAGCAAAAGTATCAAAAAGACTGCTCAGGCTAACGAAGGTACAAACATGTTAGGTCAACTACTTATGCAACAACGTGCGACTCTAAATGGCACACTTTCTACATCACTTGATAGGGCTAAAAAGCTATGGCCCCGATAACCTACCTAACTTTTTTAAAAAAATCCTCAAAAATAACATAAGAAAATTCTCCATTCCCTTATAGCTACCTTCACAAGCTCTCTCTAACTCTGCAGTCTACCGCCTCTACCCAATTACATCATCTTAAGGATATGTGTTTCTAGCTGGACTGTTGCTTCTGCGAACTTCCTAATACCTTCAGAGAGCTTTTCTGTAGCCATGGCTTCATTGTTAAGCTGCCATCTAAAAGCTTTTTCATCTATGTCTAATTTTTTTAAGTTAAGAGATTTTGCTTGATTTGCATCAAGTTTTTTCTCAACAGATCCTTTTGCATCTTGGAGCTCTTTTAAAAGCTTAGGAGCTATTGTTAAAAGATCACATCCTGCTAGCTCTAATATTTCCCCTGCATTTCTAAAGCTTGCGCCCATGATCTGAGTCTTATAAGAAAATTTCTTATAGTAGTTGAAAATATTTGTGACCGATACAACACCTGGATCTTCATGAGGAGCGTAAGTTTTTCCTGTACTTGCTTTATACCAATCTAAAATCCTTCCAACAAAAGGAGAAATCAGTGTTGCTCCAACATCTGCGCAAGCTATAGCCTGTGCTAAGCTAAACATCAGGGTCATATTGCAGTGGATCCCCTCTTTTTCTAAAATCTTCGCAGCCTGCACCCCTTCCCATGTAGAAGCTAGTTTGATAAGGACACGGCTTTTATCGATCCCAGCTTTTTCATAAAGATCGATATATTGATAAGCTTTTTTCAAACTTCCCGCTACATCAAACGAGAGTCTAGCATCGACCTCTGTAGAAACACGTCCAGGGACAGATTTTAAGATTTCAACGCCAAAATTCACAAAAGTTTTTGTAATAATAAGGTCTAGCTGACTTTCTTTAGAGGATGCATGGGTTAAACCATAATTGATAGCGTCTTTAACAAGATGTGCATACTCTGGTAAAACAGAAGCTGCCTGGATTAAAGAAGGATTGGTCGTAGCATCTGTTGGTTTATATTGTTTGATTTCATTGATCTCTCCGGTATCTGCTACAATAATCGTATACTTTTTTAACTCATCTAGCTTATTCATATAAAAGAACCTTTTAAGTTGATCATGACTGTTTTACATCATACCTTGAAATACTAGATTTTTAAAGAGGTTTTTTAAAAAGCAAGACTGATTGGATTGCTAGATAGCATTGGATTTTTTTTTGCTTTTAACATCTTAAAATGCTTGTTAAAATCTAAAGCATTAATTTTTGTTCTATAGATGCTTCCTAAAGTAAATGTTACATAAGGGTATTTTTCTAAAAGATCTATCAGAAAATTTAAAGACTCTTCAGGGATTTTAAGTCTTTGCCCACCAGATAGTCGATCTACTAAAAGATCATATTGGTGTCCTTTTACATTTACAACCAAAAAAGCTACTTGAGGATCTTCTTCATAAGCTGGAATAGTTTCAGCATATACATTGATGTAGGCATGGAGATGTTTATCCGTATATAAAAACTCTATTTCTAAATCATGACAAAAATTTGTTGCTGGATAAACAAGTTTAGAAGAGTCAAATTGCCCATTACCTGTTCTAATAGAAACGTTTTTCCATCGATCATTATGTTGGCAAGCAAGTAGTAGTAATGAGCACCCTATAGCATAGAAAAAAATTTTCAAGGTGCATCATGTCCTTTATTAGCAGCAACAAGACTTACAGCAAGTGCTGCAAACATCACAGAAGCTGCAACAACAATCACACTTCTTTTAACAGAGGATACAGGGGCTGGCTTAGGAACAGGTGCCCCCTTGCCATAGTTCATATTGGGATCATACAAGACTTTATTCACATCCATCTTAGTATTTTGATTATTGTTATTGGTATAATCTTCCTCTACGTTGGTTGTATCTTCATCATTGGGTGGATCTAATGGATCTTCTAAAGATTCATCATAAGACTCATCTACAATAATGTGTGGCTCATCTGGCAAAATATACTCATTAAAAGTGAGCTCTTCTGAAGGCTGTATAAGAGATGGGAGCTGTGGAGCAACTGTGGAAGCTACCAAAGAAAAGCAAGAGACTGTTGTAATCAGAAGACTTGCCAAAGAAATAGATTTTTTTTGTTTCATAACCATCCCCTGCGTTCTAAAATTATACATAAGGTATATAACAAAAAAGGATGAAAACATTCAAAGAAAAAAGGCCCAAAGTAAACTTTGGGCCTTTTGCTATGCTTATTTCAAGCAAAACACTTTATTGGAATATGAAATCTAAAACTGTATCGTTTTCGAACTCACTGAGTTTTTCCATTCTCTTAGTATAATCAAAGAAGCCTGTTCCACCTGGGATAATATGTCCCATAATTTTATTGGCTTTAAAATCAACTAAAAGATCAGTCTTTCCTTCACAAGCTGCATCTGTAAGCACTCTTGTCGTCTCTTGGAATGATGCCGCAGAAATAAACGACTCTGTTCCAAGTGATGCTTTCGTGATTCCAAGAAGCACAGGCGTTGCTTGCGCAGGCTTAGCACCCTCTTCATAAACCTTTTTGTTTTGGTTGTGGAAGATTTTTTTATCGACATCTTCTCCATACAAGAATGTTGTATCACCTGGGTCAATGACACGCACCTTCTGTAGCATCTGACGTACGATAATTTCGATATGTTTATCGTTAATATCCACCCCTTGTAGACGATAAACTTCTTGTACTTGGTTAACCAAGTATTTTTGAAGCTCTCGCACACCGCAAATCTCAAGAATCTCTTGAGGTACAACAAGACCGTCTGTTAGCTGCTGTCCTTTAATCACGTGATCACCTTTTTGGATGATTAAGTGTTTTGATAATGGGATGAGGTGTTCCTCTTCCATACCAGACTCTTCATCTAACACAACAACGATCCTCTTGCTCTTCTGAACTCCTCTAAAGTCAACGACACCGTTGATTTTAGCGATTTCTGCAGCATCTTTCTTAGGTCTTCTTGCTTCAAAAAGCTCAGCAACCCTTGGTAGACCCCCTGTGATGTCTTTTGTTTTAATCGCACCACGAGGCAATCTAGCTAAAAGCATACCGGCATTGACTTTCTGTCCTTCTTGTACAGAAATAAAAGCACCAGAAGGAATCGCATAAGTTCCTACAAGCTCCGTGCATTCTTTATCAGAATAAATCACGATTTGTGGGTGTAGCTCTCCACGGTGTTGTTTCACAAAGAGCTCAGGCTGACCTGTCTGTTTGTTAACGTCTTTCTGTGTAGAGATCCCCTCAACAAGGTCTTCATATTTCACAAATCCAGGTTTTTCACAAATAATTGGAATATTGTGCTGTTCCCAGTTACCAATTTTAGTAAACCGTTTTACTTTCGTACCATCAGCTACTAAAATATGGGTACCTAGCTCAACAGGGAAGCTTTGCAATGCTTCTAAAGATTTTGTGCTAAAGAGTTTTTTATACTCTTCAAGTGGTCTACCTTCATCACGTACAATATGGATAAATCCATTTTTGTTAAGTGCAAGCCAGACACCTGTATCATCTTGTACAGTTCTTAAGTCTGTATAGATTACAATACCTTCCTGTTCAGCAATAAGCTCTGGGCTTACATGTGCAGAAGCAATACCACCCAAGTGGAAAGTTCTCATCGTAAGCTGCGTTCCAGGTTCTCCAATTGATTGTGCTGCGATAATTCCTACAGCTTCTCCTTTTGCAATCAACCGGCCATTGGCTAAGTTAATTCCATAGCATTTAGCGCAAATACCACGAGATGTTTCACAAGTAAGTGCAGATCTAATTCTAACAGTCTTAATACCAGCATCATCAATAGACTCCGCTTGATGGATTGTTAGCATATCTCCACATTTAGCTAGCAACTTCTTACTATCTCCTGGCTGATAAATATCATCACATGAAGTTCTTCCAAAAATACGATCTTTAAGTGGTAGAAGCTCTTCTTGTCCTTGTTTAATAGCCAAGACTTCGATTCCATTAAGAGTTCCGCAATCATCTTCTGTGACAAGAACATCCTGAGCAACGTCAACAAGACGTCGTGTAAGATATCCAGAGTCAGCAGTTTTTAATGCAGTATCTGCAAGACCTTTTCTAGCACCGTGTGATGAAATTGAATACTCAAGAACAGAAAGTCCCTCACGGAAGTTCGCTGTAATCGGTGATTCAATAATCTCACCTGATGGTTTAGCCATAAGACCCCTTAAGGCTCCAAGCTGCTTCACCTGAGATTTATTACCTCTAGCACCAGAATCCATCATTAAAAATAGCGGATTGAGTTTAAGGTTTTCAGGCTTGCTAATAAGTTTAAATAGTTCTTCAGAAATCTGATCTGTCACCTCTGTCCAGATACTAATAATCTTAGAATGTCTTTCCCCATCGGTAATGATCCCGTCTTCATACTGAGCTACCACTTCTTCAACACGTGCATAAGCACTATGTAGAATCTGTTTTTTGTTCTCAGGAATCTTCACGTCTTTAACACCCATAGACATAGATGACTTTGTTGCGTAGGCAAATCCTATGTTTTTTAGATCATCTAAGAATTTCACAGTCGCTTCCAAACCTACTTTTTTATAAGTTCCTAAAACCATTTCACTCATTTTTTTCTTTCTGACTGTATAGTTTTGGAAACCCATTTCAGGTGGAACAATTGTATTGAAAATTACACGTCCAGGTGTTGTTTCAATCATCTCTCCGTGGCTTAAACGAAGCTTAATTCTTTCGTGGATATGAATCCCTTGTCCTGAATCATCACATCTTTGATTTTTAGCTTCATCGCCAAAATACCAAGTATAACTACCAGATGCTGCAAAAGCTAATAAGACTTCTTGTGTATTTCTAAAAACCTTTGTTTTAAGACCAAATTCTTCTGGGCTAAAAAGAGGCTCATGCATCAAATAGTAAAGACCTAAAATCATGTCCTTAGAAGGGTCTGCAACAGGCTTACCAGATGATGGTAAGAAAATGTTGTCGGGTGCCATCATCAAGACTTTAGCTTCAATTTGCGCTTCTATAGAAAGCGGTATATGAACTGCCATCTGGTCACCGTCAAAGTCTGCGTTAAACGCTGTACATACAAGAGGGTGAATACGAATAGCTTGTCCTTCAATCAGAACAGGCTCAAACGCCTGTATACCTAATCTATGAAGTGTAGGTGCTCGGTTAAGTAATATAGGGTGACCTTGAATAATTTCTTCTAAAACATCCCATACTTCCGGATCTTGTCTTTGAATCATTTTTTTCGCAGAACGGATCGTATAAACATAACCTCGATCTTTTAAACGCTTTACGATAAAAGGTTCGAACAATTCAAGAGCCATCTGTTTTGGAAGACCGCACTGATTAAATTTCAGCTCAGGACCTACCACAATTACAGATCGTCCAGAATAGTCAACACGCTTTCCAAGAAGGTTCTGTCTAAAACGTCCTTGTTTACCTTTAAGCATTTCAGAAAGTGCTTTTAGAGGGCGGTTACCCGCTCCCATCACAGGATGTCCATGACGGCCGTTATCAAACAAAGCGTCAACAGCTTCTTGTAACATTCTCTTTTCATTTCTAACAATTACATCAGGTGTCTTTAGTTTTAAAATCGATTTTAAACGATTATTTCTATTAATCACTCTTCTGTAAAGGTCATTAAGATCAGAAGTTGCAAAACGACCTCCATCTAATGGGACTAAAGGTCTTAAATCTGGAGGGATCACAGGGATTGTTGACATCACCATCCAATCTGGTTTGTTAGGAGATAATGTAAACCCTTCTACAATCTTTAATCTTTTTGCTAACTTAACACGAGCTTGCATCGATTTAGTTTTTCTTAATTTTTCTTTAAGTTCAGCAACAAGCATCATTAAATCTTCTTTTTCTAAAAGCTCACGGATAGCAGAACCACCCATAGATGCTTTAAAAGAATCAGGTCCCCATTTCTCTTGAGCTTCTTTATATTCTACATCTGTTAACAACTGTTTTCTCTCAAGAGTTGTTTGCTGAGGGTTAATTACGACATATTCCTCATAATAAATCACTCTTTCTAAATCAGCTGTAGACATCCCTAAAATATTACCAATACGAGATGGCTGAGTCTTAAAAAACCAAATATGAACAATAGGGACAGCTAGCTCAATATGAGCCATTCTTTCACGACGAACTTTAGAAAGTGTAACTTCCACTCCGCATCTATCGCAAACGATTCCCTTATGTTTAATTTTCTTATATTTTCCACAAGCACATTCCCAATCACGTGTAGGACCAAATATCTTTTCACAGAAAAGGCCCCCCTTCTCGGGTTTAAATGTACGATAATTGATTGTCTCTGGTTTTTTAATCTCACCACGAGACCATTCATTACGAATGACATCATCCGATGCAATCATAATCGTCAACTTATCAAATTGAGAATTACTTAATTCGTTTTGTAACACCATGAACCACTCCTCAAAAGGGTCTAAAATCACTTTTAAATTTTGCTTTAAAGCCCCGTTAGGGGCTTTAGTTGGACTTATTCAACATCTACTTTTATAGCACGGATATCTAGACCTAAGCCCTGCATTTCCTTGACTAATACGTTGAATGATTCAGGAGTACCCGCTTTAAGAGTATTATCACCTTTGACAATTGACTCATAAATACGTGTTCTTCCAGAAACGTCATCAGACTTCACTGTTAACATTTCCTGTAGTAAGTGAGCAGCTCCATAAGCTTCAAGAGCCCACACTTCCATCTCTCCGAATCGCTGACCACCTCTTTGAGCTTTTCCTCCAAGAGGTTGCTGTGTCACAAGAGAATAAGGACCAATAGCTCGTGCGTGGATCTTATCAGCAACTAAGTGCGATAATTTAAGCATATAAATGTATCCAACAACAACAGGGTTATCAAATCGCTCACCTGTGCGTCCGTCATACAAATACATCTTTCCTGTTGTAGGAAGACCCACTTCCTCCATCATTTTCCAGATTTCTTCTTCAGGAAACCCTTCAAACACTGGAGTCTTCACATAAATCCCCTTCTTACGTGCAGCAAATCCTAAGTGTGTTTCAAGTAATTGTCCCATATTCATACGAGACGGAACACCCAAAGGATTTAAAATCATTTCAACGGTTTCACCTGTCACAAGATAAGGCATATCGGCTTCTGGGACGATATTGGACACAACCCCTTTGTTACCGTGACGACCTGCCATCTTATCTCCAACTTGAAGTTTACGTTTTGTTGCTACATAAACTTTAACTTGTCGAATAACTCCTGCCTCAAGTTCGGTATCCCCTTTTTTCATAAACTCAATTTCAGATTTATATTGCATTTGCAATTTCTGAATGTTGAAATCATGCTCAGCTAAAACTTCTCTTAATGTATTATAAAGAGCATTATCTCCAATGATAAGATCTTCTAAACGCTCTAATTCGAGCATTTCAATCAATTCTTGAGTAAAGACTTGTCCTGTTTTAATTAAAACATCACCAGTCTTTCTATGCATAATTGGTGAAGGAGCTGATTCGTTTAGCAGAAGAGCGCCTAACTTCTCATGGAAAGCCATGATAATTTCTTCTTCTGTTTCTTTATATTCTTTATGAATATCTTTAATACGTGTCGCTTCTTCAACAAGTTCTTCATCAGTTTTTGATAGTCTATCTCTTCTAGAAAAGACCTTAACATCCATAACAATACCCTCTGTTCCAGGAGGTGCTGTTAATGATGCATCCTTAACATCGGCAGCTTTTTCACCGAAAATCGCTCTTAATAAACGCTCTTCTGGAGAAAGTTCTGTTTCTGTTTTAGGTGTAATCTTTCCAATAAGGATATCACCTGGTTTTACTTCAGCTCCAATACGAATAATCCCATCTTCTCCTAAATTAGCTAATGCTTCTTCAGAGATATTAGGAATATCTTTTGTAATCTCTTCTTTACCAAGTTTAGTATCACGTGCTGTTAACTCAAATTCTTCTAAGTAAAGAGATGTATACGCATCTTCTTTAATCAGTTTTTTAGAGATGATGATAGCATCCTCAAAGTTGTATCCACACCAAGGCATGAATGCAACAAGAACGTTTTTACCAAGAGCCACTTCTCCAAGATCTGTTGCAGGACCATCAGCTAAAATGTCTCCTCGCTTAATCTTATCTCCAACATTACATAAAGGAGTTTGATTAATACAAGTTCCTCCATTAGAACGTAGAAACTTCTGCAATGTATAGACCTTTTTCTCTAAAGCATTTGATTCAAGAGCTATAACAATTTTAAATCCATCGACATACTCAACAACACCATTAACATCTGCAATCATTACAGCGCCAGAGTCTTTTGCTACTCTTTTTTCTAATCCAGTTCCTACGATAGGAGCTTGGGTTCTTAAAAGAGGAACAGCCTGACGTTGCATGTTAGATCCCATCAAAGCCCTGTTAGCGTCGTCGTGCTCTAAAAATGGAATTAACCCTGTAACAATAGACACAAGTTGCTTAGAAGACACGTCCATATGCGTGACTTTACTTGTCTCAATTGTTAAAGGCTCAGCCTTATATCTAGCCCAACACATCGATTCGGTAAACATGTTATGTTCATCGAGCGGTGCAGAAGCCTGAGCAATCACATAACTCTCTTCGATATCAGCTGTCATGTATTCAATTTCTTCTGTAACAACACCATCTCTAACGATTCTATAAGGTGTTTCGATAAAACCAAATTCATTGATTTTCGCAAAAGAAGCAAGGGATGTGATAAGTCCGATGTTTGGTCCTTCTGGAGTTTCAATAGGACAAATACGTCCGTAATGAGAAGCATGAACATCTCTCACCTCAAATCCAGCTCTATCTCTATTTAATCCGCCTGGTCCTAGAGATGATAAACGACGTTTATGTGTTAACTCAGCAACAGGATTTGTTTGATCCATAAACTGAGATAACTGAGAACGTCCAAAAAAGTCTTTTAACACACCTGCTAATCCTTTAGCAGACACAAGCTTACCTGGAGTTAATGTATCAGAAGAAAAATCAAATAAATTCATTCTTTCTCTAATAATTTTTTCCATACGTGCAAGGCCTATACGGCATTGGTTTTGGATAAGCTCACCAACAGATCTCACTCTTCTATTTGCTAAGTGATCGATATCATCCACATTGGTATTCTCATCACCTTTTTTCAGACGAATCAAATATTTCAAAGCTTCAACAATATCTTCTTTTTGCAGCGTTACAACTTCTAGATTTGCATCGCTTGTTTCAATACCTAATTTTCTATTAAGTTTATAGCGACCTACTTTTCCTAGATTATACCGTTTTGCATCGAAAAACAATCTCATGATTGCAGAACGAGCATTAGAAAGTGTTGCTGGTTCACCTGGTCGAATTTTTCTATAGAAATCTTTTAAAGCAGATTCATAAGAGTCTGTAGGATCTTTCGCAAGCATTTTAATGATAGGACTTGTTTCATCTGCATCTTCAGCAATACGTATTGCTTGAATATCAGAATCTAACATTCTCTTAAGCATAGCTGTTGTCAGTTTCTCTGAAGCTTTTCCAAAAATAGAACCTGATTCTTCGTCTACAACATCTTCTGCTAAGATTTTACCAACAAGTTTACCAAAATCTTTGTCTGAACGAATTTTAACTTTATAAGTATTGAAAAATTCTTCAATAACATCCGCATCAGTTGAGTAGCCAAGAGTTCTAACAAAAGAAGTAGCTAAAACTTTCCTTCGTCTTTTTTTGCGGTCAACATACACATAAATAAAATCATTTGTATCAAACGCAGCTTCTAACCAACTACCTCTATAAGGGATAATACGGAATGAATAAAGGATATTTCCCTTAGGATGTTTTTCTTGTTCAAAAGAAATACCAGGAGACCTGTGTAATTGAGATACGATTACACGCTCTGCTCCATTAACGACAAATGTTCCTTTATCTGTCATTAAAGGAATTGTCCCCATATAAACTTCTTCTTCTTTAATACCGGTCTCATCTGTCAATCGGAATTTGACTTTCAATGTAACATTGTAAGTAATTCCTCGACGAACGCATTCTTCTGGTGTATATTTAGGCACTCCTAAGTTATAAGAAAGATATTCTAATGAAGTTTTTTCATCATAAGACTTAATTGGAAAAATTTCTTGAAAAACTTCTTCAAGTCCTTCAGCTTGACGTTCATGAGGAAGTTTATCCTCTTGTAAAAACTGAGCATAGGATTTAAGCTGAATTTCAATAAGATTTGGAAGGTCTATAATCTCTTCTTTTGCCTTAAAAGATACCCTTTTTGGGGGTGTTTTTAGCATGGATGTGCCTCCTAGGCTATCACGTTAGACTTTAAAATATGGATGTCTATGAATTAGTCAGTAATTCTAAAACAATCCTAGTTGAAAACGCACTAAACTAACAGTTGATGAAGTGTTTTTTTTATAATGCTAATGAGCAGAAGTCATCTCTGTCATGACTCTGCTCAAACTATCATCAAACTGTTTATCAAAAAATCTTAAAGACCTTTCAAAGCAACCTTAGCACCCGCTGCAATTAGCTTCTTAGAAATATCTTCAGCTTCTGCTTTCGGAGCTTTTTCTTTTACAACTTTAGGTGCTCCATCAACAAGATCCTTAGCTTCTTTTAGGCCAAGACCTGTGATTTCACGGATCACTTTAATAACTGCAATTTTCTTGTCTGCCGGTGACTCTTCTAGAACAACTTGAAACTCTGTAGCTTCTGGAGCTGCTACTGCTGCTTCAGAAGGACCTGCCATCATCATAGCTGGAGCTGCTGCTGCTGCTTTAACGCCCCATTTTGACTCAAGTGCTTCTTTAAGTTTTGACATGTCAAGAACTGTAAGTTGGCTTAGTTCTTCCACTAAATGATTTATTTTGTCTTCGCTCACAATACTTCCCCTGTTACTTTACTTAATGTTAATTAATGAATTATTCGCTTTGATTAATTTTGCCTTCTAAACAATAGACGACGCTTGTTAATAAAGCATTTACAACGGCTAATGTCTGAGCCATAGGAGCTTCTAAAGTTCCAAGCAATTCTGATCTCATCTGATCTAGGCTTGGAAGTTTTGAAATTTTCTCAAAATCTTTAGCTGAACACAATTTCTTTTGAAAATGTCCACCTAAGACTTCTAGGCTCTTTTCATTACCTTTGCAAAATTTATAAATAGCTTTTGTTGTTGAGACTGCTTCTTTTCCAGAAAAAACTAGGCCAATATGCCCTTGTAAATTCTCAAGTTTTAAAGGAAATCCTGCTTTTTCAGCAGCTTTTAAGAAAACACGCTTCTTAACAACAAGTAGGGATCCTCCTACTTGATGGATCTCTTTTCTAAAGTCAGCTGTCTTATTAGCATCTAGCTGTTGATAGCTCATGACCATCATTAGATCAGAGTCATCTATATTCTCTTTAATCTCATCTAAAAGATAATGCTTTTCGTGTCTCATGTTTTTACTTTTCCTAAAACGTTATTATGCAATTGTGGATATATCTATTTTTAAACCTGGACCCATCGTGGTCGAAAGGTATGCCGATCTTAAAAAACTACCTTTAGCTACAGAAGGCTTAGCTCTCTGAACTGAAGCTAAAAATGTATTGATATTCTCAACTAATTGCTTCTTATCGAAAGAAATTTTTCCTAGCATGTTATTAATGACAGCATTTTTATCCACCTTAAACTCAACTTTACCAGCTTTAAGTTCTTCAACTGCTCTACTGATATCATTTGTAACTGTTCCAGCTTTAGGTGTTGGCATTAATCCTCTAGGACCTAATACTTTACCAAGCTTTCCTACTTCTCTCATCATATCAGGAGTAACGATCAAGACATCGAAATCTGTCCAGCCACCTTTAATTCTTTCAAGAAGTTCTTCATTACCTACTTCACTGGCTCCAGCTTGTTTTGCTTCTTGGATTTTATCTCCTTTAGCAATTACAACAACTTTTAAAGTTTTACCTGTACCATGAGGCAATCCGACAGTTCCTCGAACTTGTTGATCTGATTTTTTTGGATCAACGCCTATTTTAATAGAAATCTCTACAGATTCATCAAATTTCACTTTAGGACATTCTTTTAAAAGTGCTAAAGCTTGATCTATCGTATAAAGCTTAGGCTCACCTACTTTTTTCTCAATTTCTTGATAACGCTTGCTTTTTGCCATAATGCTTATCTATTCCTCGCCTGATATTTCTACTTCTATTCCCATAGAACGAGCTGTTCCTGCTACTAAACGCATTCCAGCTTCATCGTTTTTAATTCTCATGTCTTGTCTTTTAGTTTGGACAATATCCATAAGATCTTGCTTTGTCAGCTTGCCTACTTTATTTCTATTTGGAACACCTGATCCCTTTGCTACTTTTGCCTTTTCTTTAATAAGGTTAGCTACAGGAGGTTCTTTTGTAATAAATGTAAATGTTTTGTCAGCAAATACAGTAATAACTACAGGAAGAACTTTTCCTGCTTTATCTTGAGTTTTCGCATTGTATTCTTTACAAAAAGCCATAATATTCACACCAGCCGCACCGAGTGCAGGCCCAATAGGTGGAGCTGGATTCGCCTTGCCGGCAGGAATCTGCAGTTTAATTATTTTTAAAATCTTTTTAGCCATGGAACTTCCTTTTCTCTTCTCT
>JBAWWQ010000009.1:0-16904 GCA_037146655.1 Chlamydiota bacterium
GATCTTTGTTTAAAAAAAATAGGTTAGTCTTTTTTGTCTATGTATTTCTTAGTCAAATAGGCTTTAAAAGACTCTTCAGATAGGGGGGTTCCTGTAGCCCTTTGTATTAAGGTGTCCGGGCTATAAAGCCTGCCATAGCGATGAATATGCTCATTTAACCAGTCCCTAATAAAGGTTAAATGTCCTTGGGAGACTTTTTCTTTAAAATCTGGGTGGTCTTTTTTAAGGCTATCAAAGAGTTGAGCTGCATAAAGGTTACCTAAGACATAAGTTGGAAAATATCCAAAAAGACCCCAAGCCCAGTGGATATCTTGTAAACAGCCTTCTCGGTGATTTTTTGGGGTGATACCTAGATAAGCCTGCATCTTTTCATTCCATACATGAGGGATATCTTTCACTTGTAAAGACCCATCTATGAGAGATTTTTCGATCTCATAACGTAAAATGACATGTAGGGAATAAGTGACTTCATCAGCATAAATACGGATGAAAGACGGTTCTACAACGTTGATTGCTTGATAAAAAGAGGTTAGAAGAACATTAGAGAAGTTTTGAGGGAAACTCTCTTGTAGTTTTGGATAGAAATAAGTCCAAAAAGGAAGAGATTGCCCTATAAAGGCTTCCCATATCTTGGATTGACTTTCATGAATACCCATAGAAAGAAATTCACAGATAGGTGTTCCAAAAAAAGAAGGATCTAGCCCTTGTTCGTAAAGACCGTGGCCACCTTCATGTAAAACAGTGAAGATATTAGCAGCTAGTAGATCACGGGTTTTTGTAACTGTTGTCATCCTAACATCTGTTGGGTGGCAACTTACGCAAAAAGGATGATTAGAAGCATCTAAACGATAACAACCTTCTTTAAATCCCATACTCTGTAATAGGTAATGGTCTAACTCCAAAATTTTATGTTCATTATAATCCCCATAAAGAAAATCTGTTTGTATAGAGAGATTTTTACATTTTTTTGTAAGATTGATTAAAAAGGGTTTCAAACTATCAAAAAGCTTATCTAGCTTTTCTACTGTCATACCAGGCTCATACTCTTCTAAAAGAGCATCGTAGGGATGATCTTTATAACCTAAGTAATCAGTTTTTTCTCGAACAAGTTCTACCATTTTTTCTAAATAAGGTAAAAAAGAGTCGAAGTCATTAGCTTGTTTTGCTTCTGCCCATACAGACACTGTTTCAGAGGCTGCTTTTGCAAAAGCTTCAACAAAAAGATCTGGAAGTTTTTTTGCCTTGACTACATCCTTTCTCCATTCTTTTACAGCTCCTTGCTGCATGAGATCTAATCCATCTACTTTAAGTAGCTCTCCATTATCTAAACGGATTAAGGGACTCAAAAGCTCTTGTAGATAAGTGCTTGTCATTTCTTTATGAATAAGACTTTCTAAATGTTGCTTTTGTAATGAGCGGATGCCAATAGCATTTTTTGGCATATAAGTTTCTTGATCCCAACCAATCAGAGTAGAGATTGATTTGAGTGTGTAGATATCTTGCCCTTTTTCTACAAGAGCTTCGTAATGTTGTAGGGGTGTATTCATGTATTTGTACGCTAGATACCTTTAGCTTCAGGCAAGAAAGCGTTCTCCTATGTTAAATTGGTTAAAAGAGGGTTGGCTAATAGCTGTTATGTTATGCCATGAGGATATTTAAAAAGAACATTTTTGCAATATGAAATGATGTGCCGATTACCTGAAACAGGTTAGTTAAAATGAAGTTTTTTGTTTTTAATCCATAGCATATTGAAAATTTGTTGTAATAATTCATACAGCCTAAGTAGTCTGCTTCTTTTTCAATTTTAAAAGGGGAATTAGACATGGCATCGAAAGCTTCTCATGCAACAATTAGTTTTTATTATCCTAATGAAGACGGTAGTCTAGCGACAATTCGCAATGAGACTTTTTTCACCAAACCTGGTGAAGGAATTTACGACTTAATTGTACAAGCATTTCATAACAATCATCCTCTAACTTATAATAGAGACGGTGATCTATGTAATTGGACGACAATTTATAGTATAAGCGATTGTACTGCATGTGTGTGTGAGGATACTTCTAAAAAAGATATGGCGACAAGACGGCCGGTATTGCTTACATTTAATGATAAGACTGCAAGTATTCGTATGTGGTTTCAAGCATCAGATTTACTCAAAGTGCGTGATACGGTGACAAAAGCGATGGGGTCAAGCACTTTAGTGACCCTTTCTGATAATTATCGAAAGACTGTGATTTTTGATGCAAGCAAACTTCGAAGATATGAAGAAACCTTAACTTAGAAGGTAGGTTTATGTTTAGATTTCCAGATTCATTGCGGCAGCAGTGCTCCAAAGATTTTATCTCTTTAAAAGAGTTGCAAGAGCGTTTTGAGCCATCTAGGTTAGATAGAGAAGAATCACTGCACCAGTTACAAAGTATTTTCGAACGTGTGATGATTAGCCGTCAGTTATTTGAACCGAATGCTTCAGGTGAAGTGGGGGTCTTTGCATTTCATCGTTTGTGCCCTTCAGATAAGGCTAGTGATATGAGTGCCTTGATGGCACAGTTGTCAATTTGTGATTCAAAACCTTCTGCGCTTTTAGTAGCGTTTCGTACAGATGCTTTTTGTCGATCTCGTCCAGAGTTAAAGTTTTTTTCGTGTCCAGAAATTCCTATGGATGGATCCAATCCTATGGGACATGCAGCATCAAGTCATGTTGCTCAGGGCACCTCTTTTTCAGGCGTTGTGAATTATGTAACAACAGAAGCTGTGAAGATGTATTGTGGATCCGAAACAGCTAGAGCGGTAACATCAACAACAGCTGGTATTGCCGTTGCAGGAGCATTGCTCGGAACTCCAGCAACTGTTGTAGCGGCTATGGAGGCAGGAGCTATTGCTGTTGTTGTTGAAAAAACAGTCACAAACATTATTAACAATGCTTGTGATCCAAAAAAGGAAGCTGAAAAACCTAAAGTGGATCCACCAAAAGAAGAAAATCCTCCAAAATCAGAAGAGCCTAAACCAAAAGATGATCCTAAAAAATCTTTTGAGGGAGCTCCAGGCAATGATTGTGGATTGAAAGGTGGACCATCTAAAAGATTTTCCGATAAACCATCACAGGGTCCTCGATTTACATCATCCACATCGAATATGCAAGATGCTTATTGTGGCACGAGACCAAAGCAGCCTCCTTTAGGGAAAGAGGGAGATCCGACTACACATATAAATGATGATGATCACTGTGGCACGAGACTAAAGCAGCCTTCTTTAGGGAAAGATGTAGCACTCACTACAGATATAAAAGATGATGATCGCTGTGGAACTGGTATAAAAAAACCACCGATAACTGAAGGGGGGGAATCAGCTATTAAGCACGGGCTATCGCATTCCGCTGTTTTACCGAGCAGCTTTTCTCTGGGATGGTCTGCATATGGGCAGAGCGCACGTAGTGATTTTCCTAGTTTTTTTGGACGATTCTAAAAGCCATAGCTAGCCTCATCATAGAGGCTAGCTTAATCACAGAAGTTGTTTTTTTGCATAAAAAAAAATTTAAAAACAAAAAAATCACGATGTTTGTCAGTTGAGAGAGCCTCTTTTTTTAAGGAGTATGAAGTATCTAATTTTTGATCATTTCGAATTTAAAAGGGCTCAAGGCTTTTTTCCTAATATCTTAATAATAAGCTTATTAAATACTTATAATTCAAAAAATCTGACTATGCTGCATATGTGGTTTTTGGTAAAAAAACGCCAACTAGGGGTGGTTTATAAGCTAGTTGGCGAAATTTTTCATTGTGATTTTCGCCAACTAGAGCTATTTTAGGGGTTAGTTGGCGAAATTTACCTATAGAGGCTATGGATGATTGTTCCAAAAAAAATCAAAAAAATGGAAAACTTTGTCGGGCGTCATGCGGAATGGAAGCGTCTTATTACGTTAGGGAAAAGTCAAGAATCTTCTATATTAATTGTTTATGGTCGTAGAAGGGTTGGTAAAACTGAACTTTTAGAACAAGTTTATGCAGATCGCAATATCTTAAAGTTTGAAGGAATAAGGGGGAAATCCCAAGAAGCTCAAATGGCTCATGTCTTATGGCAATTATCAGAATACGTTCAAAATTCTTTGATTGCAAAACTTAAGGTGACTTCTTGGATAGAGGTATTTAAATTAATTCACGATAGCCTTACAGAGGGAGCTTGGACTGTTTACTTTGAAGAAATTCAATGGCTTGCGGACTATAAAGATGCTTTTATCTCTGAATTAAAATTTGCATGGGATAATTATTTTCGCTATCGACAGCAGTGTTTGGTTATTTTATGCGGATCATCCCCTTCTTTTATTGTTAATCAAGTGATTTTTTCAAAATCGCTGTACAATCGGTCTCAGAGCGAACTGCATTTAAGAGAATTTGGACTTGCAGAGACTAGGGAATTTTTATCTAATAGATCTCATCGAGAGGTTATGGACGCTTATCTAACAGTTGGAGGGATTCCTGAATACCTGAAATGGTGTAAAACATCTTCTTCTGTGTTTTCAAGCATTTGTATCAATACTTTTACACCAGATAGTTTTTTCTCGACAGAGTTTGATCGAGTTTTTGTTAGTTCACTTGCAGAAAATAAACATTACAAAAAAATCATCGAGTTTTTGGGGTGCGTTCGATTTGCTTCTAGGGAAGAAATTTTGCATTATTTAAAAACATCTTCTAGTGGCTATATAAGTGAGATTTTAAAAGATATTGAACTTTGTGGTTTTATTGAAAAATATACACCTTATAATCTTAATGAAGAAAGTACATTGTCTAGGTATTGTATCTCGGATCAATATTTGCAATTTTATTATAAATTTATCAAACCAGAAATCACTGAAATTAAACGTGGAACATATCAAGACAATCCAACTTTAGCAATTAAAATGGACTCTTATCAAAAATGGCTTGGATATGCATTTGAACGATTTTGTCGGCATCGACATTTGTTGATTGCAAAAATTTTAGGTTTTCATGGGATTCACTATCGAGCAGGTGCTTTTTTTACTAAAAAAACGCAAACAACTACACCTGGATTTCAATTTGATTTGGTTTTTGATCGCGATGATCAAGTGATCACCCTTTGCGAGATGAAATATTCGCAAGGAAAAATTGGCCCAAGTATAATTGAAGAGTTTGAAAGAAAATTAGAGTTGTTCCCTAACTTAAAAAGAAAAACGATTCAAAAGGTGTTGGTGACAACAGAAGGAGCTAGTGATTCCCTTTTAACACGTCATTATTTTGATCAAATTATTACCTTGGATAGTCTTTTTGCAGCAGATTCCTGATAAGACATGAAGGTGTCCTTAAATAAAATTTAAGGACACCTTTTTATGGAAAAAAAGTTTAAACAGCCGCAAGATCCCTGTTTCTAGAAAGCTACTAAAAGTTCAGTTTAGGGTTTAAGCGGATCTCTTTTTTTTTGTTTGGTAAAGGGAGCTGATAATAGATCGGTTACCCACTCTTTTAAAGGAGTATGAAGGACCCAAGTCATCACAAAACTTGCAATAACAAAGCTTCCCATAATCACATCGGTAAACCAGTGACAACCTGTGACAAGTCTTGGTAGCTGCCAGTAGATATTGTATAAGAAAGCTAACAGACCCGCTCTAAAGCCCATGAGGTGAAATACACACATCGTAAATAAAAGAGCTGTTGTTCCATGATCTCCAGGGTAAGAAGTCACAGAGTGTCCTTTTACTTTGATCCAGCTCAGTTTTTGGGAAAGATTTACAGTGAAATCATAGATCATAGAAGGGCTTTTTCTTCTAATATGGAAAACATCTAAACAAAGGTAACGATTAATAAATAGAATGGTAAAAGCAATAATTAGTGCAAAAAAGACAACTTCAACAATTTTTTTTGCGACAGTTTTGTCATCCTTTTTTAGGACATAAGCAGAGAAAAAACAGAGCATTACAATATCGTGAAACCAATCTGTAAGGTTATGGTTGGACATAGCCCAGAATCCTTGCCAAAAAGTACTTGTTTCTATAAAGCCATTAACAAATCGATAAAAAATATAATCCATATGGGCCCAAAAGGAATGGGTAAAACCCCATATCCAGGTCCCAAGAAGTAAAAGGATAATTAAATGGGAAAGCAAAAGCTTGTTTGACTGCCAACGAGAAGATGTTTTTTTCATATCTAACATAAATTAACTAATTTGCATTGTTTTTAATAAAATTTTTGCCAAAACCTAGTAGACCACATATAAATGGAGTAGCTACAGCTATTAAAGGGGGAAAGTAGTTGTTTTCTCCTAAAATCACTGCGGCATCCAAGATCATAAAAAAGGTAATTAGCCCAAATATAGACATACCATAAAGTAATAATATTGGTAACCTTCTTGAAAAAATCATACAAAATGGTGAAATAGCTAGGATAGCTAAAAAAGAAATAAAAGGGGTAAAAAGCTTCATATAAAGCTGGGTTTTTATTTTTGAAGCATGAGTTTGATAAAGAGAGTTATTGGTTTTGATCAGAGAGTAAAGAGAGGATAAACTTTGATGCTCAAAAGGAAGTGTTGTTTTTTTTCTAATCGAAAAATCAACAACTAAATTAGGAAAAACTTTTTTTTCATAGGAAGCTTTTTGAATAAGTAAGTTTTTGGAATCTTTTACAAGATGATCTACGAAACAACCTTCTGGTTGATTTGTTTGTAAACTCAATGTTTTCATCTTCCATACTTCATTTTTATCACAAAGATAAAAAACATCTTCAAATATCTGATCCTTATCATGATAACAAGCAAAAATAAGTTGATTTCCATTTGGAAGAGCAAGCGAATAAGCAGAACGTTTTGCGTAATTTTTTAAACTTTTCTTTTTAAAATATTGATTTTCAAAGTTTTCTAAATAATCTAAAGAACGAGGAATGCAACATTCAAAATTTAAAAAAATAAGCATTGAAATAACGCTAGCTATTATAAAAAAAGGCATGAGGATTCGTTTAGGATTTAAGCCAGCAACAGTTAGGGAGATGAGTTCGTTATTTTGATTAAGTTTTAAAAGAACTTTATTTAAAGCAATAACTAAAGCAAGAGGCAAAACAATGTCTAAGCGTTTGATAATTAAATAGAAATAGTAGTAAAAGATGTCTACATAACGGAAAGTATGAATTTTAGCGAAGTGATTAGCATGAAGGGAATAATCTATTAAAATATAGAAAAGATAAAAACTAATAGTAAATAAGGTAATCACTTTAAGAATTTCAGAAAATAGATAACGTTTCCATACTGTATTGCAAATCATTCGATTCCCTTTTCTCGTCTTTTTACAGCAATTAAACAAAGTGATAAAACAGTGCAATGGGAAAAAACATAAATAAGTAAAACGATAGTGGGGTGTTTATGTAAAGACTTCCCAAGTAGATAGCAGACAAAGATCAATAAGCTTAAAAATAAGACATATTGAGTCGATTGTTTATTAGAAACTCGTCCAATTTTTAAACCAAAAGAACAACCTAAAATAATGAATGTAAAAGGGATGATCGTAAAAAACAGTCGTTTATAAATCTCAAAAAGTGTTGAGTAGCGATGCACAGAAGAGTTTTTATATTTAAGTAAACAAGCTTTTGTTGGAAGTTGATCATCATGGGAAGATTTTTCTCCTTTTTGAAGCATATTGGATAGGCTATGTGCATCCATCGACATCTCTTCTTGGTTTTCTATCATTAGATCATCAAAGCTATTTGATACATTTAATCCTGATACCATAGATAGATTAAATCCTTTTAAAACAGAATTTTGTAGCTCTAGACGATCGGCGTGAATAAGTGATAGTTTTTGACTTGAATCATCTAAAAAAACAAAAACAAGGTCATTGGCTTCTTTTTCATTGTCTGCAATTTTGATATCTACAAAACTTTTACGTACTTTAATAAATTTGTTTTTTTTAAACAAAATCAGGGGGTTGCTAGAGACTGTATCATATAGGAGAGCAGTTGTATGGAGTTTGCATCGGGGTGCTAGTTCGGAAATGATTAAAAAATTTATTAAAGAGAAAAAAAGAGCAGAAAAAATTAAAGGAGTATAGATCATTGAAAGATGACAGCCACAGGCTCTTAATGAGGTTAATTCTTGAGTGTGACTAAGTGTTTGTATTAAGACCATGGATGCGATAAGTCCTGAAATAGGGATAGCAAAAGGGAGTATAGAAGGTATTTGATAAAGAGTAAAAAGTAGGACTAGCCAGGGATTTGGACTGATAATAGCAAATCTAGCGATTTCTTGAGATCGCATTACAAGAAGGATACATACAAAAGCTATGATGCAAAGAAGAAATATTCTCAAATAGTCTTTAAGTAAATAGCGCCATAAAATAGGCATAAATGGCTCCAGGCAGATACGTATCTTGCGTATTGTAGCTTGCAGACTAGAATATTGCCTCTTTTTTTTTGTTAAAATATGGTATCTTATAAGGAGTGAGGTTGTATGCAGACAGAAAAAGCACTAAAGCACTTGCAGCAGATTTTTAGATCACACCTTTCAGGAGATTCGACAATTATTTTAGGATATTCTGGAGGGATAGACTCTTCAGCTCTTTTATGGTTATTGGCAGAATATAGTAAAAAATGGCCACTAAATTTACATGTTGTTCATGTTGATCATGGTTGGAGATCTACAAGTGGTCTTGAGGCATTAGAGCTAAAAAAATATATCGAAAACTTGGGGTTACCTTTTCATTTAGAAAGGATTACGACAGTTGATGCTAGTGTTGAAAAAAATTTAGAAGACAAGTATCGATTAGAAAGGCTTAAAATTTTTAGAAAATTTTACACCATTTTTAAAGCAGAGGCACTTTTGCTTGCCCATCAAAAAGATGACCTTGCAGAAACTGTTTTTAAAAGAATTTTTGAGGGAGCCTCTTTAAGGAAACTTATAGGGTTAAAAGAAAGTAGTTTTTATGAAGAGATGAAGGTTTTACGACCTCTTTTATCTTTTTCAAAAGATGAGCTTTATGATCTGATTATCGAAAAGCAGGTTCCTTATATTATAGATCCAACCAATGAAGATATCAATTATTTAAGGGCAAGGCAACGAGCAATCATAGTTCCTGATATAGAAAGGCAATTTGGCAAAAGAAGCTTTCATCATTTATGTAGACTCTCTAATAATCTTTCTCATTATGAAGGATATATGAATCGTAAGATTCAAAAATATAAAGACTTAATGGTAGAGGGTCCCTTGGGGAGTTATTTAAAAATGAGTTCTTTACACCCTATGGAATTTTTGGAGTTTGAACACTTTATTAGAAGTGTATGTGAAGAAAAGGGGGTTGTCATTTCTCAAGTTTCTTTAGAAACTTTATGGGAAAAAGTCTCTTTAAGGGAGTCGAATAAAAAAGTTCTTATCCAAAATTTGCAGATTCTTTTAGATAGGGATTTTCTTTTTTTTATGCCGAATGTGCCACTTTGTTTTAACCAGGAAATCATTATTGAAAGCCTCCCTTGCAGCTTTACTCATTTAGATTGTATATGGAAGATTGAAGAAAATCCTAAGATAGAAAAAGAGATTTTAGAATTTTCTTGGGAAGATTTTTGGAAAGGCTCTGTAAATTTAAGATTTGAAAAGGCTCCATTAAAAATTCAGCAAGGGGGATTTTTAACAAGTTTTAATGGTAAAAGTTTGAAACAGATGTATATCAAGTGGAAGATTCCAGCATTTTTAAGAACTCTATGTCCTAGTTTTTTTCAGTATAATAGGTTAATGGGGCATCCAATTTTTGGAAATTCTTCCGAACTAGCACTAAAAGATATTAAAAATTATCGCCTTTCAATTTTTAGAAATAAGGATTTTGATAGCTTGAAATAAGGATGTCTTGCTATCCTGACCTTCTTAACCATTTGGTATTAAGCGTCAGCCCCGTCTCTTTGTTCAATGAGAAGTAGTGTTGATTTTATTATTTTTTAACAACTAAAATTACTTTTAATTTAGTTTTTTAAGTTTTAAGTTGTTTTTGTTTGAAATTCTATGTAATAAAACAATATAGAGACAAATAAAAGGAACATGTAATCTAATATAGGATTTTGTGAGAATTTATGAATAATGACAATAAAATGAAACCTGAATCCAAAAAAAAACTCCCTGGTGGTTTTTTTGTTTTGTTATTAGCGGTAGTCTTAGTTGTTTTGATTATACAAAACTTTACAAGTGATAAAGGGGGTAAGGTATCCTTTAGTTATCAGGTAGAGCATTTGGCAAATCTAGATCTTTTGGATAAGCAATATAATCGTAAAGTTGCTTTAAATGACAACTTAGTTACCTTTACTGGGAAATTTAAAGACGCTCTTAGCGAAGATAGTAAGTCGCGTTATCGTTATTTAGATATTCTCAACAAAAATCATGATTTAACAAGTGAAAAAAAGCGTCTTATTCAAGACATTAATGTATTAGAAAAAAACGTAAAAGAAGCGGCTGATCTTTTCTTGCATCTTAGTGCAATCCCTTTACCTAAAGGTGGATACAGAGTAGTAGATCCTCATTATGACTTTGTAGATAGAGAGAATGCAATTGTTATTAAGAGTCTATCTCCTAAAGAGATGATGAGTATTCAAGATGTTCAAAATACCTATAAACAACTTAGTGTTCATTCGACAGAAGCTCAGATAGAGGGGCTTGGTAGGGATTTAAGTTTATTGATCCAGCATTTTAGATCTCCTCTTTTAGGGATAGGAAGTGAATCTTTAAAAACAGAGTTGGCCCAGCTTCATCAAAAAATAGAATCGACTCTTACTGCGACCTCTAATATGGGGATGCAAGAGAAATTACGTATCTATCAAGGGTGCATTCAAGATATTCAAAAAATTATCGTAGAGCTGAACACAGTTAAGCAATATGCGAGATTATTGCCACTGCGTAGTGTTCGTAATTATTTAGAAGATTTAGCTCAATATACGACAGTTTATGACACTTTGCAAAAAAATGAAGCTCAGTTAGATAAAGCGCGTCAAAGCGTTGCAGATGTTATATGGTATTTTAACAATAAAGAGCTTACAACTAAAGCGTTAGAAGATCAAAATTCAGAAGAATACAGTCAGTGGTTTGCTCAAGCGAAAGCTGAATGGGATAATTTTGGATATAATCGAGGTGCAGTATTTAAAGCTCCAGATCAACCTCGTAATTTAGTTCTTGATAGAACTTTTAAAAATGAAGAACCTACTCCTAACTACTTTAGTTATATTTTAACGATCCTTCCGGTCTTATTAATTATTTTACTCTTATATTTTGTTTTTTCTAAACAAATGAAGGGGATGGGATCTTCTGCTATGAATTTTGGAAAATCTCCTGCAAAGTTGCTTAATAAGAGTGTTAATAAAATTACATTTGCAGATGTTGCTGGGATTGATGAGGCTAAAGAAGAGTTAGAAGAAGTTGTGGAATTTTTAAGAGATCCTTCAAAATTTACAGCATTAGGTGCTCGTATTCCTAAAGGTGTTTTATGTGTAGGGCCTCCAGGAACTGGTAAGACTCTTATAGCAAAAGCTGTAGCAGGAGAGGCAGACCGACCATTTTTCTCAATCTCAGGATCTGACTTTGTTGAAATGTTTGTGGGTGTGGGAGCATCTCGTATAAGAGATTTATTTGACCAAGCTAAAAAACAAGCTCCTTGTATTATCTTTATTGATGAGATAGATGCAGTAGGAAGACATCGTGGTGCTGGAATTGGTGGTGGCCATGATGAAAGAGAGCAGACATTAAATCAGCTTCTTGTAGAAATGGATGGATTTGATACGAATGAAGGGGTAATTCTTGTAGCTGCTACAAACCGACCAGACGTATTAGATAAAGCATTACTTCGTCCAGGTCGTTTTGACAGACGTATTATTTTGGATCTTCCTGATATTAGAGGAAGGTTTGAAATTTTAAAAGTGCATGCAAAAAAAATTAAGATGGATGCAACGGTAGATTTGATGGCTATTGCAAGATGTACACCAGGAGCATCTGGAGCTGATCTCATGAATATTTTAAATGAGTCTGCTTTGCTTGCAGCTAGAAGAGGACGAAGTGCTGTTACTGGAGAAGATGCCATGGAATCTTGTGATAAGGTTCGTTATGGTAAAGAAAGAAGAAGTTTAGAGCTTACAGAAAATGAAAAGCTTAACACAGCTTATCATGAATCAGGACATGCTGTGATTGGCCTTATTGTAAAACATTCTGACCCTATTGAAAAAGTAACCATTGTTCCTAGAGGGATGTCTCTTGGTGCAACCCATTTTGCTCCTGAAAGAAATCGTGTCAGTTATTGGAGAAAAGAGCTTATTGACAAGCTTGCTGTATTAATGGGTGGACGTGTTGCTGAAGAAATTTTCTTAGGAGATATTTCTTCAGGTGCTCAAATGGATATTTCTCAAGCAACGTCTTTGGCAAGAAGTATGGTATGTGAATGGGGGATGACAGAATCTCTTGGTCAAGTAGCCTATGGTAAGAGTGGTGATGAAGGACAGTACTATATGCAAGGGCCTACTGAAAAGAGTTATTCAGAAGATACTGCAAAAGAAATCGATGAAGCAGTTAGGGCTTTATTAGACGAGGCTAATACAACAGCTACAAGTATTATTCAAGAGTACAAGGATAAAGTTGAACTTATGGCTAAAATGCTTATAGAGTTTGAGAGCTTGGATCAAGAAGATGTAAAAGCTATTATGGATGGCTCTTGGTCTTCTGATAAGAAAAAGACAAAGCTTGATAATGCAATAAAGGCCCATCGTAAACTTCCTCCAACTCCTCCAATCTTAAAAGATGAAATGGGAGTTCCTAAGCCTACGGTGACAACAAGACCTCAGCAAGCCTAAGGTCTTTAAAAGGTTATTATATAAAGAGACACCATCTATCATAGATAGTGTCTCTTTGTTTAAAGGCAAATCAAATAAGGTATTATCAAGAGTTCATTGAATTATCTAATTCGGTTTGTTTTAACCATCAGATTGTCAGAGTTTTAGTGTTAAATTTTACTTCTGTTTTTTTAAAAAATCTCATCATTCTTATTGTTAGCGACTTAAGAGTTGGTTAAATTAAAATTTTAAAACACAAGTTGATGTAATAATTTTTTTAATATAAAATTGTACTTATATATAAGTTATAGGTTGTTAATATGAGTACAATTAACTTAGACCAAGATTCAATTAAAGCTATTTGTGGAGATAGTCAGCAAGCTTTTGTGTATGGCTTTGGTCATTGCAAATATGTGCTTATGGAGGAACTTTTACTACAGCCAGGGTCATCTATTGCGCAAACATTCTCTGGTGATCGAGTAAGTCCTCATAGTTATGCTACAACTAAGACAATAGAAGGGAGAAATTTTGAGATTATTTATTCGTCGGATAATTTACCTCGTGTAGGGGTTTTTTGCAAAAATGGTTTAGCTTCTGTAGTTGTGGAAAATCTTCGTCGACAAAGTGAGAAGTTGCCAAGGATTCCTTTGTTATTTTTTATTGATATTGATGGTAACGAATATAGTGGGCCTACTCCTATAAGTGTAACGACAAAAGAACCTACTTTCAATGGATTGTATACTCATGCAGAAATAAGAAGAGCTTATAAACTTTGTTATGATCCAGCTATAGATCCTGAAATTCAATCTGTAGCACGTAAGACCTTTGAGTTTATTAAATTGACAAAGATAGCAGATAATACATATGGCTTAGAAAAGCAACAAGCTCCTTGGGAACAAGTAGGCTGGGATGATGCATGGGTTAAAAGGCAGGAAGTTAGTGTATCTACAGAAAAAGAGCCTAAAGAGAACTGGCGTTATCAGGTCAATAATTTAGCAAGAAAAGTTAGGGGTGAGGCACCCATTTTACCTGAAGAATTTTCTTCTACTTCATTGCAACAAGAAAAAATTGGTCATCTCATTCAGAAACTTTCATCAGAAAATGCTTATCAAGTATGGTCAAAGGCTCAGGCAGCATTTCAAGAAAATCCAGAGTTTCAACAAGCTGTTTTAGATAAGATTCTTCCTGAAGAGGCTTATAAGGTGTTGAAAGTTGCTAGCGATTCTTTAAAAGACAATATAGAGTTTATGCGGGCAGTTCTAAATAAGATTGAGCCAAAGTACGCTTATAAAGTCTTAGCGGACGCTGGGGTGTCAGTGAAGAGTGATCCTACATTTCCCTTCGAGGTTTTGGCAAAATCTTCAGCAAAAGAAGCTGGCAGTGTATTAAAAGAGTCTAATGTCTCTTGTAAAAATAACTTAAAATTTATTTCAGAAGTTTTAAAGAAGATTGAGGCGAGAGAGGCTTATCAAGTATTAGAGAATCTTGATGTATCACAGAAAAATAAGATAGTGCTTATTCGCAGAGTTTTAGAAAAGTCTTTGCCGATATCAGTTTCTCTAGTGTTAAAGTATACTCCGGAGGCTAGTAGAAATATAATTGCTCTAGATGTTTTAAAAAAGTCTCCATTAAACTGTGTTGAGTCTGTGTTACAATATGTTGATCCGCTTACAAAAGATGATCCAAATTTTGCAGAGACACTTTTTGATAAGATAAAAGATGTTAGGTGGATGGTTGATCTGTATAAAAATGAGAATCCTGCCTTTAATGAGGCGTATACAAAGATTATCTTAAAAAAGTAGTCGATGTATTAATAGAGTTAAATTTACTTAAGTTTAGCAACATGGAAAAAATAGGCTAAAAAAAGGAAGTGTTTTTTCAAACACTTCCTTAAAACAGATTATCTTGTAGGTGCTGGTAAAAGCACTTTATGACTTAGTTTGATTTGTCCACGATCATTAATATCAATGACTTTAACATCAATGTAGTCGCCTTCTCTAAAGAAGTCTTGGATGTTGTCAATTTTAGAATGGGAAAGTTCAGAAATATGACATAAACCTTCTTTACTAAAGATTGCAACGAAAAGACCAAAAGGAACAACTGAAACAATTTTTCCTTTATAGACTTTACCAACTTCTACATCCGAAATTAACTCGATGATGATCTTCTTAGCTTTTTCCATAGCCTCAGAGCTAGAAGAAGCGATATTAACGATACCATCATCATTAATATCAATTTCAACGCCTGTTGCATCAATAATAGCACGGATTTGTTTACCACCTGGGCCAATTAATGTTGCAATTTTGCTAGGCTTAATCTGCATCGTTTCAATGCGAGGTGCATAAGATGATAGATTTTCACTATGTTTTGGACAAGCTTCTAGCATTTTATTCAAAATATGAATTCTGCCTTGCTTAGCTTGAGCTAGGGCCGCTTTCATAATGTTGATAGAAATACCTTCTACTTTGATATCCATTTGAAATGCTGTGACCCCATAAGCGTCTCCAGTTACTTTAAAGTCCATATCACCTAAAGCATCTTCAACACCTAGAATATCAGATAAGATTGCAAATTGGTTTTTCTCTAAAATAAGACCCATAGCGATACCTGCAATAGGTTTTTTTAAAGGAACACCACCTGTCATCATCGCCAAACATCCACCACAAACAGATGCCATAGAAGAGGAACCATTAGATTCTGTGATGTTGGATTCTAGACGGATTGTGTAAGGGAACGTTGTTTGATCTGGAATAACAGCTTTAAGAGATCTTTCAGCTAGTTTTCCATGACCAATTTCGCGTCTTCCAGGAGCTCCGATTCTTCCTACTTCACCAACAGAAAATGGAGGGAAAGAATATTGAAGATAGAATGTTTTATACCCATCTTCTACAAGCGTTTCAAAGCGCTGAGCGGCATTTTTACTTCCTAGTGTACAAACAGCTAGAGCTTGAGTTTCTCCTCTTGTAAATAGCACACTACCATGAGCTCTTGGTAGGGGGGCTATTTCTATGTCAATAGGACGAATTTCATCTAGTGCACGACCATCTGTTCTAATATTAGTTTTAAGAATTTTTTCTCTTAAAATTTTAGAAGAAAGATTTTTGAACGTTGAAAGAGCGTCTTTTTTGTGATAAGGAGAAGGTGTGTTTTCTGGAAAAATAGCATCTATTAGGCTTTTTTGAAGGGCTTCTACAGCTAGCTCTCTTTCACCTTTTTTAGCAATATCAAAGATGTCGCTTAAAGGTTTATAGGCGTGGTTAAAAACTGCATTTTGAAGTTCCTCAGGGATCGTACGAATATCACTTGTATTCTTTTCTTTACCAGCAAGAGCTTTAAAATCATTGATACAAGAAATAATTTGTTTAATAGCAGCGTGACCTTCTTCAATAGCAGCTAGCAGTTGATCTTCTGTAAGAAAATCACTATAGCCTTCAATCATAAGAATCGCTTCTTCTGTACCTGCAAGAATTAAATCTAAACTAGATTTAGTTTGTTCTTCTAGACTTGGGTTGATAATGAATTGATCATTGATCATACCTACTCTCACAGCACCAATAGGCTTTATTAAAGGGATGCTAGAGATTGCTAAAGCAGCAGAAGCAGCACAAATAGCTAAAGGTTCTGTAGGGTGATTTGTGTCATAAGAAAGAACATATACCAAAAGCTGTACTTCATTGTAGTAACCTTCTGGAAAAAGAGGTCTTAAAGGACGGTCGATAAGACGAGATGTTAAAATTTCTTGTTCGGAAAGTTTGCCTTCTCTCTTAATGAATCCTCCAAGGGTTTTTCCAACTGAGGAAAATTTTTCAAAATAATCCACTCGAAGAGGAAGAAAGTCTTGCTCATCAGAACTTTTTGCTGAGCAAGCTGTAGATAAAAGCATTGTGTCGCCACATTGAAGAACGACTGCTCCATCGGCTTGTCTTGCAATTTTCCCTGTTTTAAAAGTGATGGTTTTTCCGGCAATTGAGACGGAAGCGTGTTTAGTATCGAACAAAATAGACTCCTTATTGGTCTTAATTATGGATCGCTTGAAGATTTAAAAATTCATTTTTATAATTTTTCTTAAAAAAATAATTTAAAAAAAATTGTAAAAATGAATGATTAAAAACCTAACCTCAAACG
>JBAWWQ010000010.1:0-16100 GCA_037146655.1 Chlamydiota bacterium
GGGGGGGATTATCACTAAGCTCAATACACATCCTTTAAAAGGCGATGTTGGCGATGTTGCTGTATTTAAATTGATTGTAAGGCTTTTACGAGAAGGGAAAAAAGTGATTTTATTTCCTGAAGGACAAAGATCTTTCGATGATATTATGACTCCTATTAAACCAGGCATTTCTCTTTTAGCATTTAAAGCAGATGCTGCCATTATTCCTGCTTATATTTTTGGGACATTTGAAGCTTGGCCACGCAAGAGACGATTTCCTAAAATTGGTAAAAAAATAGGATGTGTATTTGGATCTCCTTTAATCTGGGAAAATGTGCATCATTTAGATAGAAAAGAAGCTCAAGTTGTTTTTGCTTCTCAGATTAAAGAAGCTATCGAGGGATTAAAAAAATGGTATGAAGCTGGTGCTCATGGGGTACCTCCGTAAAAAGGATGGATATGAGTAAAGTTTTACTAAGTATTTATTTAAGTTGTTTTTTTGCTTTTCAAGGATTTTTGTTTGGGTCGGAAAAAGTTCTTGTGTGTGTCCATGGATTTATGCGTTCAAAATCTAACATGAGTTTTTTTGAAAAAGCTTTTGAGGATATGGGATGGAAGGTCTATTTGTGGTTTTATCCAAGTCGTCTTAAAACGATAGAAGAACATGGGCGGTCTTTAACGGATCTTCTAAATTTTATAACAAAGCGTCATCCTGACTCTCCCATTTGTTTTGCTACCCACTCTATGGGTGGGTTAGTTGTCCGTAGCGCTATTAGTCATGAGCAGTGTCCGATAGAAGCAAAACTTGGAAAAGCTGTTCTTATCGCACCACCTAATCGAGGGAGTGCTTATGGGAGATTTTTAAATACTTTTGAAACCTGTAGAGAAATAGCAGGTCCTTATTCAGGACGGCAACTTATGACAACACAAGAAGATGGTTTTGAATCTTTAGGGCAGTTTCCCTCTTCTATGCAGGTTCTTGTTATAGCAGGAACTTGTGGGTTTAATTTAACCATACCTGGCAAAAACGATGGTAAAGTAGGGGTGAGTGAAACAAGGCTTAGCACGCCCCATGAGTTTAAAAAAGTCTTTGCAGGACATAGTTGGATTTGTCATACCCCTAAAACAATAGCTATTGCTAAAGAATTTCTAGAAAGAGCTTATTTTTCAGGATCTGATTGAGAAGATTTGTTTGTTTTTTTTCTATGGTTTTTAAACCATAGAACACCAAACCAGATATTGCACAGAATAATGACTGCAGCTGTAATGGGTAAAAATAGACCTAACGTAAATAGATTTGTGCTAAACATGCAACCTAACATAAAATATGCTCCTCAATATCAAATTATAATTTTTTAAGGATTTAAGAGAAGTCTTTTAACGATAGGAAAAAAATCAATTCCTAGGTATTTTAGATAAGGAACTTAACAACTTTAAACTCTGAGGAAATATATGTCAGACTTAATAACTTATCTTGATAGCGAACATTTTGAAGAAAAAATTAAAACAGGTGTGACCCTTGTAGATTTTTATGCTGATTGGTGTGGCCCTTGTCGTATGCTTACTCCTATCCTTGAAACAGTTGCTAAAGACATGCAAGGAAAAGTCACAGTAGCAAAAGTAGATATCGATCAAAATCAAAGAGTTGCTGGTACCTATCAAGTAACTTCTGTTCCTACAATGATCCTTTTCAAAGATGGTAAAGAAATGAATAGACTCGTTGGCTTAAGAGATGTTGATGGAGTGAAAAAGTTTCTTTCTACAGCTCTTTAATTTTTTATAAGAGGGGGTAATCCTATCGGATGAACCTCCTTTATCTATTGTCAGAATAAGATGAGATGTGTTATTGGATTGCATAAGCATTATATTAATTATTGTATATTTTTTTGTTGTATATGATTTTTTATAATAAACTTCTTCACAAGAAATAAATATTATGAAAATTTTAGCGTTCCTATTGCGTTCCTATTGCGTTCCTATTGCGTTCCTATTGCGTTCCTATTGCGTTCTTGTTTTGCTCATATATTGATGCTGCAATTATTCATTATGCTTATATTGTAAATGGTGTTGGTAATAGTGTTTCTGTAATTGATATTGCTACTCAGACTGTTGTTAATACAATCCCGGTTGGAGGAATTCCTAATGCAATTACTATGACTCTTGATAATAAGTATGCATATATTGCTAATAGAGATAATAATAATATTTCTGTAATCGATGTAGCAAAACAAAGTGTAATTAATACAATCTTTGTTGGAAGCGATCCTCGTGTTATTACAATGACTCTTGATGGGTTGTGGGCTTATGTTGCAAATTATAATGATAACAGTGTTTCTGTAATTGATATTGCTACCCAGACTGTTGTTAATACAATCAGTGTTGGAAGCGCTCCTGTTGCTATTACAATGACTCTTGATGGGTTGTGGGCTTATGTTGCAAATTATAATGATCGTACTATTTCAATCATTAATATATCTCAACAATCTGTACAGCAAGTGCTGTCAGTAGGTGGGAGGCCTAATGCAATTACAATGACACTTAATGGGCTGTTCGCTTATGTCTCACGCTCATACATTGGCGGTCGATTTGTTTCGATTATTAACGTGTCTACAAAATCTGTAACGAGTAGAGTTTCAGTAGGAATTGGATCTCAAGCTATTGCTATGACACTTAATAGGCAATCGGCTTATATTGTAAATGGTACAGGTAATAATACTGTTTCTATTATTAATATTGCTAACCCATCGCTGCCCGTTCAAACCATAAGTGTTGGCATAGACCCTGCAGCAATTGCGATGACGGTAGATGGACAGTGGGCTTATATTACGAATCAGTCTTCGAATACTGTTTCTATTATTAATATTGCTAATCCATTGCTGCCCGTTCAAACCATAAGTGTTGGCAATTTTCCTTTAGCGATTGCTATGACACAAGTTTTTTCGCCGGACCCTGTTCCTACTCCTGCGGGCTCTTCTGCTGTAATAAAAGCTGTTCAAAAATATTCGGGCAACCCTATGCAAAAAGGGATTTATTAATTCTTTGAAAGAATTTTAAATGAGTATGTTATTTAGTTGGTATTTGCAAATTTAAAGTCTTGTTGCCTAAGGGCTTCATATAAGACAATAGCTGCTGAATTTGATAGATTCAAACAACGTGCGTCTGAAACCATGGGAATTGTATAACATTTTTCTGGCCACATATCAAAAATTTCAGGGGGCAGTCCAAATGTTTCTGAACCAAAAATCAAAATAGCATCTTGGCTAAAGTTAATAGCTGTGTAAGGGGCTGTAACTTTACTCGAGAAAAAATAAAAAGGTCTTTGAGTGGCTTTCAAGTAGGCAAGAAGATCGTCTATGTATTGGATATTCACTTCATTCCAATAGTCAAGACCAGCTCTTTTTAGATGCTTGCTAGACACACTAAAGCCTAGAGGCCTTGTTAAAATAAGGCCAGTAGACGTGACGGAGCATGTTCTAACAATGTTGCCGGTGTTTTGAGGGATCTGAGGTTTATAAAGAAGAATATCCATAAAAAAAGAAGGGCTTCTTAAAAAGAAGCCCTATAAATTATCTCGCTTGCTCAGAAAATTCTTCTGCAGCAAGTTCACCTTCTTCATCTGCATCAGTTGCTGTAGAAGACATTAGTGTATCTTGCTCTTGAGGATTGTTAGCTTTAACAACTTCAATTTCAAAAGTTAATAGAGAGTTTGGAGGTAGATTTCCATTTACACCATAAGCTAGGTCTGGGTGGATATAAAGAGTTCTTTTTTCTCCTTCTTTCATCCCAATAATTCCTTTGCTAAATCCAGGAATTGTTTCATCTAATGAAATCATTTCATCTTCTTTAGAAGCGCCAAATACTCTTCCATCAAGAAATTTTCCAGTGTATTTAATTAGAGGAGAGAAGTGAGCTTGAACAGTTTCTCCAGTTCCTTCTTTTTCAATCTTATATTGAAGTTTTTTGTCTTCTAATACAACGATTCCTTGTTGGGATAAATTAGCTTCAAGGAATTTAGCAGCTTCTTCTAAATTCACCCCTGCAAGCTTTTTAAATTTCTTCTCTTGGTCTTGAGAGATCGCTTGGATACACTCAGATTCACTCATAGGAGAGTCTTTTCCTATAACAGAGTCTTGGATCCCTTGAATAATTTTATCCATATCAAATTTAAAACCTAAAGAATCAAGATTTTTCCCAATAAGATGGCCAAAAGCCTCTGAAATTTTTGGGATATCGAGACCTTTTTCTTCTTCTTTAACAACAGCTTTTTCTTCTACTTGAGCAACAACTTTTTCTTCTATTTTTGACTCTGGTTTTTGCTCGGTCTTTTGATCTACTTTAGTAGATTTTTGACTTCCAAAAGAAAGAGAAGGTTGTAGACATAGCATGCCACAGGCAACCAATACTGGTAGAGATATAATAAAATGTTTTTTTGTCATATTTAGACTCCTATAAATGAGTTGCTGACACTTTAATTTGTTCAATAATTACATTAAAGAAATTTCTTCCGCTAAACTTTTTAGTTTTAGATCATCTAGTTGTTTTTGGTGAATCATGGATGGGGCAGACATCATGAGATCACTAGCATGGTGGTTTTTAGGGAAAGCAATGACATCCTTGATATTGTCTGTATCACATAGGATCATCATAATTCTATCTACACCAAAGGCTATTCCTAGATGTGGCGGTGTTCCATACTTTAAAGCTTCAATAAAAAAGCCCATTCTTGTTTTCATGTCTTCTTCTGTTAAAGATAAAAGACGGAAAATTTTTTCTTGCAAATCTTGATTGTGGATCCTTTGAGAGCCGCCACCTATTTCATATCCATTTAATACGCAGTCATAGGCGTAAGATCTTACATGAAGAGGATCTGTATCTAAAAGCTTTAGGTCCTCAAAGTGTGGAGAGGTAAAAGGATGGTGGGCACTAGATAATCTTTGTTCGTCAGCATCCCATACAAATAAGGGAAAATCTGTAACCCATAAAAATTTAAAACAGTTTTTAGGAATAAGCTGCCGCTCTTTAGCGATGAAACGACGCAAGTGATCTAAGCTTTGATTCACAGTAGACTCTTTTGCTGCAGCAAAAAGTAACAAATCTCCAGGCTCTGCCTGCATACGCTCAGAAATTTTATCAAGTAAAGCATCTGAGAAGAATTTTGTAACACTAGATGAGTAACCACTTGCTTGTTTTTTAACCCAGGCAAGACCTTTTAATCCAAATTGAGCAACAAATTGCGTGTAACTATCAATTCCTTTTCTCGATACGTCATCACCGCCTTTTACGCAAAGACCTTTGATGCATCCAGAGGCTTTAAGAGTATCTAAAAAGACAGCAAAAGTTGATTCTGCAGCCAAATCGTCGATTCTTACAAGGGGCATATCAAAACGAAGATCTGGTTTATCGCAGCCATAATGCTCCATGCAATCATCATAGGACATATGAAGAAAAGGTGTAGGGATATCGATATCTAAACACTCTTTAAAGATGGTCTTAAGAAGTCCTTCTGAAAGCGATTGAATATCTGATGGTTTAAGAAAACTCATCTCAATATCAATTTGTGTAAACTCTGGTTGTCTTTCAGCTCGTAGATCTTCATCTCTAAAACAGGCTGCAATTTGAAAATAACGATCCATTCCCGCAATCATAAGAAGTTGTTTGTAAATTTGAGGGGATTGAGGAAGAGAATAAAAATGGCCAGGATGAATTCTAGAAGGAACTAAATATTCTCTAGCCCCTTCAGGGGTAGACTTCGATAGGATAGGCGTTTGGATTTCTGTGAAACTATGTTTATCCATATAATTTCTTACAGCTAAAAGGGCCTTATGGCGCAGTCTTAAATTTTGAGCTATCTTACCTTTACGGATATCAAGGTAGCGGTATTTCAGTCTTAGCTCTTCATTGACCTCAGTTTGATCTTCATAAATTGTAAAAGGAGTTACTTTAGAATCAGATAAAATAGAGAGATTTTTTACATGGATTTCAATATCACCTGTTTTCATGGAAGGATTTTCCATTCCTTTTGCTCTAGCGTGAACTATACCTTCAATAGAAATTACCCATTCATGACGTAATTTGTTGGCATTAGAATGGAGCTCTTTGTCAAGATTAGGATCAAAAATAAGCTGTGTAATGCCGTAGCGATCTCTTAAGTCGATAAAAATTAAATTGCCTAAATCACGCCTTTTTTGCACCCAGCCAGATAAAGTGACTTTTTGTCCAATATGAGCTTTTGTTAATTCTCCACAGTGATGAGTTCTTCTGTAATCGAGCATAATAATTCCTAAAGTTGTTATGGAAAAACAGTATATCCTATTTAAGATTTTTTTCTAAGCAGCTCTTTTCCCAAATGGTAACAAGATAGGAAAATAGATTTTTTAAAGGAATATTTTCAAATTCCCTTGTCATCATATTTTTAACCTGAGCTACTTCTTGCTGAAGTTCTTGTTCCCCTATGATTATGCTATAAGTAGCGTTTGATGCGCTAGCTTCTTGCAAAGCCTTTTGCATTTTCGAGCTTTTTATATAGATATCAGAGGGTATTTTAGCATGGCGCAGTTTGCAAAGAGTCATAAAACCAATTTCATGAGAGGCTTCTCCTAAAGGAATTAGAAAAGCAAAAGGTGCTGGGGCCTTAGGAAAATAACAGTGCTGTCCTTGCATAGTCAGAAGAATCCTTTCTATCCCTGTGCCAAAACCAATAGAGGGAAGATCTGGCCCACCTAAAGCTTTGATAAGCCCATCATAGCGACCTCCACCCCCAATCGAGCTTTGGGCGCCTAGTACATTTGATGTAACTTCAAACACTGTTTGATTATAGTAATCTAATCCACGTACAAGACGAGGGTCAATGTGGAAATCAATACCTATTTTACTAAGGAAAAGACATACCTGATCAAAATGTTTTTTTGAAGCTTCTGATAAATAATTAGCTAGCGGAGGTGCATTTTTTAAAAGCTCAATATCTTTAGGGTCTTTTGTATCTAAAATCCTTAAAGGATTTTTTTGCAAACGCACTTTACTGTCTTCGGAAAGGTTTGCAGCATGAGGTGTTAGATATTCAACTAAAGCCTTTTGATAGCAGTCACGGCTAGGGGCATCACCCACAGAATTAATTAAAACTTTTAAGTCTTTTATCCCAAGTCTTCTATACATTTCGCATAGAAGATCGATAATCTCAACATCTTGGAAGGGATCAGATCGACCAATTGCTTCTACGCCAAATTGATGTAATTGACGAAAGCGTCCAGCTTGAGGTCTATCATAACGAAAATAGGGGCCCGTATAACAAAGTTTATGGTCACTTCCAAATTGATAAAGGTGGTTTTCAATAAAGGCTCGAATAACAGGAGCAGTTCCTTCAGGACGTAGAGACATAGATCTACCCCCTTTATCTTCGAAAGTATACATCTCTTTAGAAACAATATCAGAAGCATCACCTACCGAACGGATAAATAGATCTGTACTTTCAAAAATAGGGGTTCTGATTTCTTTAAAACCATAGTCGCTAGCTGTTTGATGTAGTATTTGCTCTACAAAACGCCATCTTTCAGAGAGTTTCCAAGCATCTTCTGCTTTGAGTTGCTGAGGTAGAACATCAAAAGTTCCTTTAGGTTGTGAATACTTCATCAAAAAATCTCTTGTCTGTTTTTTTAAATTATCTGCAATTATAAAGGCATAGGTGAAAACAGTCCATATTTCATATTTCAAATAGAGAAATTATTGCTTGGATAGCAGGTGTTTTAATAGTTAAGATTTTAAGGCGAAGTAGGTTTTTATGCTAAGAGTTCTTTTTTGCGCATTTATTGTTTTGAGTTGGAGTGTAGAGTGTAAGACGATTTGTTTGAATATGATCGTGAAAAATGAAAAAGAAGTTATAGAAAAGTGTTTGAATTCTGTGAAACCCATTATCGATTATTGGGTGATTGTGGATACGGGGTCGACAGATGGAACGCAGGAAGCGATTAAAAATTGTATGCAATCAATACCTGGGGAGCTTCATGAGCGCGGTTGGGTGAATTTTGAGCACAATCGTAATGAAGCCTTAACACTTGCTCAAAGTAAAGGGGATTATTTATTGATGATTGATGCAGATGAGGTTTTGCAATATTCGGATAATTTTGCGCTCCCTATTTTAGATAAAGATGGTTATTACATGCATGTAAGAGAGCTAGATGCAGTAGATTTTCAGAGGATGGCATTAATTAAATCAGCACTTGCTTGGAAGTGGGTGGGGATTCTTCATGAAACTTTAGAATGCCCTGACATGAAAGCATTTGGCGTTTTAAATGGTTTAATTAATATATGCAATACAAACGCTCAGCTTTCTGGAAGATCTAAAGATCCTAAAAAGTATCTTAAAGATGCAGAGGTTCTCGAAGAAGCTTTAAAGAAAGATCCAGATAATAGTCGCAATGTTTTTTATCTTGCTCAAAGTTACTATGCGGCTAAAGAGTACAAGCTTGCGTTAAAAAATTACCAAAAAAGATCCGGTATGCCAAGCTCTGATGAGCAAGAGACATTTTTCGCCCTATATAATATAGGGAAACTCCAAGAGGTTCTTCAAGATTATGACAGCGCCATACAGAGCTTTTTTAAAGCTCATTTTTTTCGTCCAACTAGGGCTGAACCGCTTTTGCAGCTTGCAACACTTTATCGAAAGACGGGAAATTGTTTACTTGGGTATTTGCTCTCAAAACATGCTTTGACATTCTCTCGTCCTCTTGATTCTTGCATTGAGTATTCGGCTTATGATTACGCAATCCTTGTTGAAGCGGCTAATTGCGCCCTTCTTTTAGGTAAGTGGGAGGAGGGATTAGAACTTTGCGATAAACTGCTTATAAATCCTAATCTTCCACCAGATATTAAGCCTAAGGTGATTGCTAACAGTGTATTGGCAAAAAATCAGCTAAAAGAACAGCGTTAATAAGCTAATGGATATAAAATTAATAAAATAATGGTTCATGGGAACAATTAGGGGAATACTAAATAACAAGATTTTACGTTAAAAAAACACGTTTTTAACGAAAAACAGATAAAAATAATCGTTTTTTTTACAAAATGGCTATTTTTAATGATTTTTAAGTAAAATAAATCATTTTATGGTAAAATAAGGTAAAAATAACGATTTTGAGGAAAAGTAGAGTATGTGGCAGGTGGAAATTCCTGAAGGCGCTGAACCTTTAGGGTATAAAAAACTTATTGAGGTTTTTCATTTAAAAACAATCCCTCATTTTTGCTTTTCATACGCGTCTCTTAAGTGGGAAAAGCGAGAGATTTATTGGAAAGACTATAGTTTAACTATTTATATTTATCCATCTTCGTGTCGATTATCGGAAAACATTTTTGAGCATCTAGAATTCGCCTTAAAGCACGAAGGATTAAACCTTTATATTTTAAAAAAAGTTCTTTTAGAAATTAATCCTACAGAAATAACTACCTATATTCAAAGTCGGCCTACAGGTAAATATGCGCGAATGCTTTGGTATTTATATGAAGAATTTAATGAAACTAAGCTTTTGATACCCCCTCTTAATAAAGGGAGTTACGTTTCTCTTTTAGATTCTAATCGTTATTATTGTGGAAGTCCAAGGCGAAGTTCAAGACATCGGATTATTAATAATCTTCTTGGTGATGTCAAGTTTGCTCCTATGGTGAGAAAAAGTGTTGTGTTACAGGAATATGAAAAGAAACAAATTAATAAGAAGGCTTGTGAGGTAGTTCAACAATACGATCTGGAAGTTTTGTCACGCGCAATGAGATATTTATATACAAAAGAAACGATGTCTTCTTGGGAAATTGAAAGAGAAAAACCTGACCAGGCTAAGCTTATGAAGTTTGTAAGATTACTTTCTAAGGCAGATGCTATAGGAACATTATCGGAAGCTAGGCTTATTGAATTACAGAAAAACATTATAGATTCTAGGTTTTGTTTAAATGCTTATAGAGATTTTCAAAATTATGTAGGAGAAGAACCTCTGCCGGGTCAATTGATTGTACATTATATAGCACCACGCCCAGAAGATGTTAGAGAACTTATGAGACATCTTATCGAGGTTTTTGATTTAAGTGAAAAATCTGGTCTTAATCCTGTGATAGCAGCAGCTATATTGTCTTTTATTTTTGTTTATATCCATCCATTTGAAGATGGCAATGGGCGTATTCATCGCTTTCTTATACATTATGCACTTACACGCATGAAATTTACGCCAGAAGATGTTGTATTTCCTGTGTCGTCGGTCATTGCCAGAGATATACGATCTTATGATAAAATTCTTGAGTCGTTTTCTAAGCCACTTATGGAGCTTATAACAGAGTATAGTGTCAATGATCTTGGTGAAATGAAGGTGCATCAAGATACTTCAGATTTTTATCGATATATTGATATAACTGCAATTGCAGAGTATTTATATGATTGTGTAGATAAAACAATCACAATTGATTTTCAAAGAGAGCTTATTTTTCTAACAGAATATGATACTATTAAGCGGCTTTGTAAAGAAGTTGTTGATATGTCAGATCAGCGTATGGACTTGTTTATTAGATGTGTGAATCAAAACCAAGGAGTATTGTCATCTAGAAAACGTGAAAGTTCTTTTGGGATGCTCTCTGATGAAGAAATTCATAAGATGGAAGACATTATTAAAAACCATTCTAGTCTAAAGGATCTCATCAATAAGTCTAATCCATCGTTCTAAATCGCTTTCATTATTTTTAGAAGAATGCTCTTTGTGAAGCTTGTTAAGTAATTGAAAAAAAGGAATAGGAAACCAGTTTTCCCCCGAATAATGACTTAAGTAAAATCCAAAAGAATGTTCAGAATCTTCTGGATAATGTTCGATAGAAGATAGCATAGAATTTATTTTAAAAAGATCAAGCTGTAGATCATAAGAGTTTTCTGCAAGATCTGATTTAAGGCTATGCCAAACCTTAGAGAGGGTTTCTGCAAATTGTAAATTGTCAGTGGGGTTTTCATCTCGAATTTTGATTAAAAGTTTTTTAAACAGTTCTAGGTTTTGACAAAAAGCATCCATCTTCTTTGAGACAAGATTGTCTGGGAGTGAAGAGGGCAGCTTGTTCAATAAATTATTAATCAGATATAAGCAGCTTAGAATAAGAGAGTTTTTGTTGGATTCTGAAAGATTTTTAGAGAGTTCTTCATGTTCATGCATCTTGTCTAAAATAGGCTCAATTTTCATTGTATTAAGTTCAGAGCGCTTAATAGGTCTTATAGGTTTATTAAAATCATCCATTTTAGTATCCTCTGACCAAGATTGTTGGGTTGTATTGTTTGTTTATTTTTTGTTTTATTTTATTATAATTATAATAAAATAACTCGTATGAAAAAAATAAGTTAAGAATTATTTATAAGTATATGACGAAATAAATCTTTATGCAAGTGGAGAGTTTACGTGAGTATTTTTGATTTTATAAAACCAACTCCTTATTCTGCACCGCTTGAGGATCAAGCGTCAATTGATAAGAGTTATAAATACTGGCGTTTACGCATATTTTATGCGATGTATATTGGTTATGCCTTTTTTTATTTCACTAGAAAAAGTTTTACATTTGCAATGCCTATTATGATTACTGAACTTGGTATGACCAAAACCCAGCTTGGGTATCTTGGTAGTACTTTGTATTTCACTTATGGGATTAGCAAGTTTGTAAGTGGTGTGCTCTCTGACAGATCCAATCCTCGATTTATTATGGCAATGGGACTGATTCTCACAGGTATTTTTAATATATTTTTTGGTTTTTCCAATTCATTTATCTTTTTTGCAATATTCTGGGGATTAAATGGGTGGTTTCAAGGGTGGGGATGGCCCCCATGTGCTAGGCTTTTAACTCATTGGTATTCTCAAAAAGAAAGAGGGACGTGGTGGGGTATATGGAATACATCTCATAATATCGGTGGCGCCTTAATTCCTCTTGTTGTTGCGCAAGCTGTTAGGCATTTTGGTTCGTGGAGATTTGCTTTGTGGGTGCCAGGAGCATTATGTATTGGTGTAGGTTTGTTTTTATTAAATCGTCTAAGAGACACTCCACAATCACTAGGGCTTCCTCCTATTGAGAAATATCGACAGGATTATTCAGGCCATCCAAAAGAGCAGTTTTTAGAAAAAGAGCTCTCTGCCAAAGAGATTTTATTTAAATATGTACTTAGGAATAAATTTATTTGGGTTTTAGCTATCTCTTATTTTTTCATTTACATTATTCGAACAGCCATTAATGACTGGGGTTTGATTTTTTTAAAGGAAGTAAAAGGGTTATCTCTTATTAAAGCCGGTATGTGTGTAACGGCTTTTGAAATAGGTGGTTTTCTTGGAAGTTTAGCGGGCGGTTGGTTCTCTGATAAAATTTTTAAAGGCAAGCGTGGCCCAATTAATGTTTTATTTACCTTGGGATCTATTTTTGCCTTATTGGGAATTTGGGTAGGGCCTGCTTATCAAACACTTTTTTATATGGGCTCTATGTTTATTATGGGCTTTTTCATCTTTGGCCCTCAAATGTTAATAGGAATGGCAGCAGCAGAGCTGTCTCATAAAAAAGCTGCAGGAACGGCTACGGGATTTGCTGGATGGTTTGCTTATTTTGGCGCAACATTTAGTGGATTTTTAGGGACGATTACTGATCAAAAAGGGTGGTATGCATTTTTTGTTACACTCGGTATTTGCGGTTTGATTTCTTTAATTTTATTAACACCTTTATGGTCTGCACAAGCTCGTCAAGAAAAGATGGCGTAGACTTTATTTCAACTTGATTCAGTGCTTTAAGAGTGATATTTTAAGGGGAATCTAAAGATTAGGTAGCGCTTATGGTGTGGGTTCCTTTACATGTTCATTCTCAGTATTCTATTTTAGATTCTACAGTTTCAGTGCATGCATTAGCAAAAAAAGCTAAAGAACATTCTTTAGAGGCTCTTGCTATTACAGATAATTACAATATGTTTGGTGCTATTGATTTTTATAAAGCATGCAAAAGTGAGGGGATCAAAGCTATTATTGGCTGCGAAATGATGATAGCCCCAACTTCTCGGTTTGATAAAAAAAAAGTTTTTGGCAAGTCTCATGGTTATCCAGTAGTCTTACTTGCTAAAAACCAAGTAGGATATCGGCATTTATGTAAATTGTCTTCAGCCGCATATTCAGAAGGCTTTTACTACACTCCAAGAATCGATCTTGAATTATTAAAACAGTATTCTGAAGGGCTTATTTGTTTATTAGGTAGTTTCGAAAGTGAGCTTGCCCAATTTGTTTTGCAACAAGAAGAACTGGCAGAGCCCTGCCTACAAACATTTTTAGATATTTTTAAACAAGATTTGTACTTAGAGATTCAACGTCATGAAATGAGTATGGCGTCATTAAAAGCTGATGGAATGATAGCGGAATCTTGGTACTACCAAAAGCATTTAGATTATATTCAAAACCAAAAAAAACTTAACGCCTCATTAATTAATATGGGGAAATCTTTAGGCGTTAAGATAGTTGCTTCTCAAGATATTCACTATTTATATCGGGACGATTGGAGAGCTCATGAAATTTTAATGAATATTCAATCGGGAGAATCTATAGAAATTTGGGAAAAAGATGTTTTTGGCAAACCCAAAGCTCGTATGTTGAATCCCAAACGACAAGTAAAATTAAGCCATGAGCATGATTTTAAAACGCCCCAGCAAATGAAAGAGCTATTTGCAGATATTCCTGAGGCTTTAGAGCAAAGTCTTGCAATCGCCAGAGAGTGTCATCTGAGCTTTGATTTTAATAAACGCTTTTATCCTGTATTTGTTCCTCCAGCTCTCGAAGGAAAAGAAATTAGTCCAGAAGTGCGTGAACGAGAAGCGGAAAAGTTTTTAAGACAGCTGTGTGATGAAGGGATATCAAAACGTTATACACAAGATAGGTTAGATAAAGTACAGGAAAAGTATCCTGGGGAAAACCCTATGGATGTCGTCAAAAAAAGATTAGCTTATGAGCTTGAAATTATTACATCTAAGGGGATGGGTGATTACTTGCTTATTGTTTACGACTTTATTGCATGGGCTAAGAATAATCGTATCCCTATGGGGCCTGGAAGAGGTTCTGGAGTGGGATCTATTATTTTATTTTTGATCGGTATTACAGACATAGAGCCTTTGCGATTTAATCTGTTTTTTGAAAGATTTATTAATCCCGAAAGGATTTCTTATCCAGATATTGATGTGGATATTTGCATGGATCGTCGCTCTGAGGTGATTGAGTATACTTTACAAAAATATGGTAAGGATAAGGTAGCTCAAATTATCACATTTGGAACAATGAAAGCTAAAATGGCTCTCAAAGATGTCGGAAGAGTTTTAAGTGTGCCTCTTGTAAAAGTTAATGAAATAGCAAAACTTATTCCTGAAGATCCTAATATGACCCTTGATAAGGCTCTTGAAATCGATCTTGATCTAGCAAAAATATATCAAGAGGATGAAGAGGCTAAGAGACTCATTGATCTTGCTAAGAGCCTTGAAGGCTCAATAAGAAATACAGGAATTCACGCAGCAGGGCTTATTATTTGTGGAGAACCCCTCACAGAACATATACCCATTTGCGTGGCTAAAGATTCCTCTATGGCTGTAACTCAGTTTTCTATGAAACCTGTTGAGTCTGTTGGGATGTTAAAAATCGACTTTCTAGGACTTAAGACCCTAACATCTATTCAAAAAACAGTAGATGCCGTTAAAGAAACAAGAGGGATTGAGATCGATTGGGTCAATATGTCTTTAAATGACGAAGTAGCATTTCAGCTCTTAAATCAAGGTAAAACATTAGGAGTATTTCAGTTAGAGTCTTCTGGTATGCAAGAGCTTGCTAAACAATTACATATTGATAAATTTGAAGAAATTATTGCGGTAGGAGCCCTATATAGACCAGGTCCTATGGAGATGATCCCTTCTTTTATCAATAGAAAGCATGGTAGAGAGCCGATTGAGTATGACCATCCTCTTTTAAAAGATGTGCTTTCAGAAACGTATGGGATTATGGTGTATCAAGAGCAGGTCATGCAGATAGCAAGCCTTTTAGCTAATTATTCACTGGGAGAAGGGGATCTGTTAAGAAGAGCTATGGGGAAGAAAGATAAAGATGAAATGGCTCGTCAAAAAATTAAATTTCAAGAAGGCGCTGTAAAAAAAGGACTAGATCCTTTGTTAGCGGTCCAGATTTTTGATAAAATTGAGAAATTTGCTTCATATGGATTTAACAAATCACATGCAACAGCTTATGGATTTTTAAGTTATGTCACGGCGTATTTAAAAGCTAATTTCACCAAAGAGTGGCTAGCTGCTTTAATGACATGCGATATCGATGATCTGACAAAAGTTGCAAAACATATCCGAGAGTCTCAAGCTATGGATATTGCGATTTTATCTCCTGATGTCAATGAATCTAAAGAAGAGTTTGTTGCTACAACGCAAGGCATTCGATTTGCTTTATGTGCGATTAAAGGAGTCGGAAAGGGTGTTGTGGAATCAATCATAGAAGAAAGAAAGATAAGGGGTAGATACCTTTCTCTTTATGATTTTACAAAAAGAATCGATACAAAAAAAGTAGGCAAAAAAATTATAGAGACATTGATTGCCGCTGGATGTTTTGATTTTACGACATGGTCAAGACAGGCCTTATTATTAGCTTTCGAACCTATTTATGAAAGTGTTTTACAGCAGCAAAAAGAGGAAGTGAAAGGGATTATGGATTTGTTTGCAACAAACAAAGAAATAATCGGAGATGATTTTTCGCGTCCTCCAGAAGTGAAAGAGCCGGTATCTATGTTGACGATTTTGCAGCAAGAAAAGGTCCTTTTAGGATTTTTTCTAACAGGGCATCCTATGGATAATTATCGAGAATTTATTCAAAAACTTGGCTGTTTAGCTTTTCATGACCTTCCTGAGCTTGCAGATCAAACGGTGGTTAAGCTGACATTTATTATAGAAGCTTTGCAGATTCGTGTGTCTAAAACACAGCGCAAGTTTGCTATTATGACAATCAGTGATGGAATAGAACATTATGAAATGCCTGTATGGCCTGATTTATTTGAGCAATATGCACCTCTTCTTGTAGAAAATAGACTCATTGCAGCAATTGTCCAAATAGAGAAGG
>JBAWWQ010000011.1:0-16083 GCA_037146655.1 Chlamydiota bacterium
TATATGCTTTCAAGCCCTTATGGAACACCTGTATCGAATGCTTTTGCTGGAATTGCTCTTGGAATTGGTTTAATCATCCTACTAATAGTTTTTGATACTGTTTTTAGAAGATTTAATATTCGTTCCTTTAATATTTCCGTTATTGGATTATTTCTTGGTTATTTAATGGGACAAGCCCTCGTCCTTGTATTAGATGCTGTTTTAGATATCAGTTCATTATCAATTTCTTTAAAGCCTCAAAACCTAGAAATCATTAAAATCTCTCTTTTCCTTTTTGGTATTTACCTAGGCACAATCATGACACTACGCTCATCTGATGAGCTTTATGTGAGCATTCCTTTTGTCAAATTTGCAGCTTCTGCTCAAAAGAAAAAAGATCTTATTATAGACAGCTCCGTTCTTTCAGATGCACGTATTATTGATCTATGTTCTACGGGTGTATTTGATTTTCATTTAATTATTCCCCGTTTTATTATGAAAGAGCTTTATGCTCAACTAGAAACAGGAGATGATCCTTCAAAATCTAAAGCCAAAAAATGTCTAGACACTGCAAAAAAACTCGAAGTTATGACAAACTTAGGTCTACGCTATCAAGATACAGATTTTCCAGAAGTAAAAGATATTACAAGCAAGCTTATACGTCTTTCTAGATTAATCGACTCTAATATCTTAACAGCCGATATTAGTCGTATACAGATGGCCTCTATTGAAGGGGTGCGTATTATTAACATACACTCGCTATCTAATGCTTTAAAACCCCTTACCCAGACAGGGGAATTTATTAGGATTAAAGTGCAACGTCATGGAAAAGAACCTCGTCAAGGTGTAGGCTATCTAGAAGATGGAACAATGGTTGTAATTAACGGAGGAGGAAATTTTATTGGAGAAATCATCGATGCACAAGTTCTCTCTGTTAAACATACCTCTTCAGGACGTATGATTTTCTGTAATGCCCTAGAAGAAAATGCTGAGGGCGATTATTCTGATTACTATGAAGAAAATGATGATGACTACGACGACACTAAACACTAATCCAATCCAAGGTCTTGGTAATGATATCATAGAAGTGGATCGTATAAAAAAAAGTATTGAGCGCTTTGGTACTCATTTTTTACAAAAAATCTTCACCTCTTCTGAAATCGCTTACTGCGAAAAACACAGTCAATATGCAAGGCATTTTGCAGGAAGATTTGCTGCTAAAGAAGCTATAGCCAAAGCCTTGGGCTGTGGCTTTGGCCACAAACTATCTTGGCATGATCTAGAGATTTTAAATCATGCAACTGGCAAGCCCTATGTAGTATTTAGCAAAAAAGCCTCTCTACTTTTTAACTCGCCCATCATTCACCTTTCGATTTCACATTGTAAAGACTATGCTAGTGCTGTTGCTATCTGGAGCTAAAAAAGAGAAAACGGAAAATTATACCCAATTATAAAAGTATTAGCATGTGCTGGAAAAGCTTTTGCCAGTACGCGGTAGGTATATCCAATAAAAACCTTACCCCATATCTCACTAACTGTATAAGTATACATAGCACCTACATCAATAGATTGATGAAAAATTTTGGCATATCCATAAAATTTATCAATATCAACAACTCTTTGTTTACCAAACCCAAAATAATTTTCTCCAAAAAGCTGAAAATGGTGCACTCGTTGATAATAAGCCTCTAAAGAAATCACTCCTCGAACCCAAGGCCTTCCTGTAATTGCTTGCCCAACCCCTATAAATCCATAAGTTCTTAAAAGTAGATCATCAGAAGGGATAAATTCTTTACCAACAGCATTTACTACTTCAAAATTCCATGTGTAGTGATAGGGACAACTTACATCTTGTAAACTTCTTGTAGAAACCCACCTTACATTCAGTCCTGAAGTAAAACTCACTATATCTCCAGGAATATCATCTAACCACTGATAGCGTAGCTGTATCCCTGCACTTTGTGTCCCCAAAGACTGTTTTGCTGTATCTGCAAACTCAACACCCATCTCAAGATCACAAGAGGGTAAAAAAGCTACTTTAAGATCAAGATTTGTAAATCGATCATTAGATGAATATTTCTTTGGATGAATTGCCCTATTAACAGATGGATATTTTCTATAAGTAAATGAGGGAACAAATTCAAACTGTAAAAAATCCCCCATCCATGGTTGTTTTTCAAAAGCTTGTAAACTCAAACAAAAAAAACAAAAGCATACTAATAATCGCATTATTCTATTCCTGATAAAAAACGCTCTGCTTCAAGTGCCGCCATACATCCAGATCCAGCAGCTGTAATTGCCTGTCTATAGACATGATCTTGAACATCACCTGCAGCAAAAACCCCTTCTATATTAGTTTGTGTAGTACCAGGCTTTACTTTTAAATAACCTGTTGTTTCTTTTTCTAATAGATCTCCTAAAAACTCAACATTTGGTTTATGACCTATTGCAAAAAACACTCCACCACATTCTTTTTTTGTAATAGCCCCTGTTTGAACATGTTTTAAAGTTAAGGAATGGACAACCATATTGCCTTCTACTTTTTCAAGAACATGATGATAAATCACTTCAATTTTAGGATGTTTTAAAGCTCTTTGAGCCATAATTTTTGATGCTCTAAAAGCATCTCTTCGCAAAACGATAAAAACTTTAGAGGCATATTTTGTTAAAAATAAAGCTTCTTCAACAGCCGTATCCCCACCACCAAATACATAAAGATCCTTATTTCTAAAAATCGGCATAGCTCCATCACACACAGCACAAGCCGTTACCCCTTTTTGCCAAAACTCCCCATCTCTTGTTCCTTCGACATCAAGTCTTTGAGCTGTGGCTCCTGTTGCAACAATCACAGAGTCTGCTTCAACTTCAGTTTTAGAAGATTTGACAACAAAAGGTCTTTTCGAAAAATCACAGCTCACAACATCTTCTGTAATCACTTCTGTTCCAAATTTAAGAGCCTGCTTACGAAAGTTTTCCATGAGGTCAGGTCCTGTAATCCCTTCAGGAAACCCCGGATAATTTTCCACTTCTGTTGTCGTCATAAGCTGACCACCAGCTGGTCCCGAAAAAAAACCTTCAAATAATACAGGTGCCAAATTAGCTCTTGCTGCATAAATAGCTGCTGTATAACCAGCAGGACCCGATCCAATAATAACTAGCTTTGTCTTCTTCATATGTTTCCCTTTGCAATAGATACTGTTGAGTGTCCATTGTTAAAAAAACAAAGGAAAAAAGCAAGAAAACCCGATAGGAAAGTCCTTGTTATAAATTAAAAAATTCATTTTACTTCTTAAGTAAATAAGCCTGCCTAATTTCTTAAATGCTAAATACTCAAAACATACCTCTAAATTCAATAAAGACGCCAGTTCCATATCCTGTTAAAGATAAAGCTATTAAAAATACTCGATATTTTAGCTTGCAAAATTGCAGTAGCATCTCTAGAACGCAAGGCAAAAAAGGGTTTATTATGCATTACCTTCCACGACATATTGAGCACCAGCTACTTGAATCATCTCATTATTTCAAAGCTATTCTATTGCTTGGAGCTCGCCAGGTTGGGAACAAGTACTCTTTTGTCCCATATATCCCCACAAATTAAGGCTATTGTTTTTGACCCTATCCAAGATATTTACAAAGCTCGTCAAGATCCCGACTTTTTTTTAGATTCTATTACAGCACCGCTTCTAGAAATCTATACAAATCGTGCGCCGCAAACGCGCAAATAGAGTTCTTAATAAACTCAAACTTTGTGGATAAGCTGCACAAAAGATGAATGCAGGTCCTTCGGAATCGACCTCCAAGGGCTTTTAACTGCTTGAATAAATCTGATACTATCTGATAGTATATATACATATGAGTAGATTAATAAAAGTCGGCGAAGCCGCAAACATCTTAGGTGTGACCATCCAAACTCTGAGAAGATGGGAGAGTACGGGGCAGCTTTTACCTGATAAAAAAACAGAGGGAGGGACTCGTTATTATAATATTGATCGCCTTTTAGGAGTTTCTAAAAAAGAAGTCAATCTCACCTATGCTTATGCACGAGTTTCTAGCCATGATCAGAAAAAAGAGCTTGATACGCAAAAAGAGCTTCTAGCCACTTATTGCATAGCACGTGGTTGGAATTACGAAGTGATTTCCGATTTAGGATCAGGAATGAACTACAGAAAAAAAGGATTAAAAAATCTTTTAGATGCTATCATAAAAGGAAAAATTAAACGGCTTGTATTAACACATAAAGATAGGTTACTTCGATTTGGTGCGGAGCTTGTCTTTACGTTATGTGAAATCCATCACGTAGAGATTGTGATCATCAATCAGGGGGAGGACCTTTCTTTTGAAGAAGAGCTAGCTCAAGACGTCCTTGAAATTATTACTGTATTTTCTGCACGTATGTATGGAGCGAGATCTAGAAAAAATCTAAAACTTGTAGAAGCTGCTAAAGAGCTCATGAAATGAACGAAAAAGTCTTTAGTTATCAGACCCGTTTTGATATTAAAGGTGAGGCTCTTGAAACTTATGCTGAGCTTTTTTGTTGTTTAGAAAGGAAGCTATTTGCTGCATTAATGGCAAAGAAAGGGACGCTTGTTTTAAAAAAGCTCTATATTCAACAGCATGGAATTACGGCTAGGCAATTTAATGCTCTTCTTTTTCAGATTACTGGAAAAATCCAATCGGCTAAAGAACATCAGAAATTAGAGCAGAAAGAGTTAAAAGAGAAGATCAACGCCCTGACAAAAAAGATCCCTAAGCTTAAGGGGTTAGTCTTATTTGGCAAAAAAAGACGACTGACCCTTCTTACTAAGAAATTAAAAGCGTTAGAAGAGCAGATAAAGGCTTGCAGGGTCAGTATCTGTTTTGGTGGTAGAAAACTTTTTAGAAAACAGTTTGAAGTAGAAGATCAAAAGCTTTGGAAAAAGCAGTGGGTAGCTGAGAGGAATCAAAGCTTTTTCTCTATAGGCTCTAAAGATGAAACTGCTGGGAATCAATCCTGTACATTTACAAAACAAGAAGATGGAACTCTTACTTTAAGAGTAAGGTTACCCTCTTGTTTAGAAAGTGTTCATGGAAAATACCTTGTAATCAAAAATCTATATTTTAAATATGGCCATAAAGAAATCCTGGAAGTTCTTGAAGAGAACCTTCAAAGAGCCTCTCTTGTAAAACTCAAAGATTCAAGTTATCATCAGTTGGGAAGAGCAATCACTTGTCGATTTTTAAAGGATGAAAAAGGTTGGAGGGTATTAGTTTCTATCACAATGAAAAAGAAAACAACCCTCTCTCAAAGAGAACTCGGAGCGGTAGGTGTGGATATCAATATCAATCATCTTGCCATAGCAGAGATAGATCGTTTTGGAAATATCCTTGATAAAAAGAGATTGCCACTAAATCTTTATGGAAAAGATAAGCACCAAACTTTAGCTCTTATTCAAGAAGGAGCCAAGCAAATGGTCTCTTTGGCTAAAGAGCAAAAAAAACCTATCGTTTTGGAACAATTAGATTTTCAAAAGAAGAAACAACAATTAAGAGAAGATACCCCCAAAAGAGCTAGGATGCTTTCTAGCTTTGCTTATGGGAAGATTTTAGAAGCGATTAAAGCAAAAGCGTATAAAGAAGGGATTGAAGTGATTGAAGTGAATCCTGCTTATACGTCAATGCTAGGGCATATTAAATATGCTAAACGTTTTGGTTTGTCTATACATGGAGCAGCCGCTTTTTGTATAGGTAGAAAAGGAATAGATTTTCTTGAGACACTCCCTTGTGGTAAGGAGCTAGAGCTTCTTACTAAAGGAGGCTGTTCATTACTTGTTAAGGTACCTGCAAGGAAACCTGAACTAGATTATGACGCCTATTTAAAAGTAGTAGCTAAGAAATATAGAGCCGCTCATGCAGAGCATTTCAAGGCGGAGATGATCCGATCCTCTTTACAAAGAGATAGAAATCCTTGAGATTGAAGGTGAGAACCCTTCAGGTGAATCGTTGGCAATACGGCTCGGCTAACGTGTCTATACAATATACAGATTTGTATAGAGATAAATAGGAGCGGTGGAGCTCACTTAGCTTAAAGATATTTTTTAACAAAATTTAACGCTTTTTGAATATGGTTACATGATTGAGGACTCACAAAAGCTTCTTTAGCAAAATCAGACCATTTAGAGATGGAATCTTGAACTTCTTTAATGATAGTTAAAGCTTTTTGAGGCTCAAGTGATGCGATTGTGGCAAGCTTTAGTAGATGCTGAAGCGTTGGATGTTTACCTTCCCCCATAATAGTGGTGTGATGTTCTCCTGATGGGCCAGATGAAAAGATCAGATCGTAAGCGGGAGATGCCTTCCAGACTCCATTTTCATCCATTAAGAAAGAAAAGTTTTTAGCATGATCATCTCGATTATGTGAGAGTACATTAAAAACGGCATGACGAAATTGTTTTTCACATTCTCGTACATCCTTAGTTAGCCATAACGTAGTTTTTATGAGGGTTTCATAATCCACGCTTGGTATGCGATGATCAATTTGCAATAATCCACTAAGCGTATGCATATGTACAAAAGTGTTTTTTTGACGATCAAATCGTTTTACTCCAAAATAACCATGATGTTTTTTGGATTTAAAAAGATGAGCTTCAGGTACATTTAATCCAGCATTAACTGCCATTAAATGATAGGCGTATTCAATTGATCCAGCATCTTTAGGATCGATAGAGGATCGAAATTTAATAATCCAATTATTATTTAAAATATTTGAGCCGGTTTCTATTTGAAATTCTTTTTTATTTGATGCAAGACTTACTAAAATTTTAGGACGAGCCCCAGCGGAGGACCCATTCAGAGTTAATAGTTCATCTACAAATTGATCTTTATCAGTTTCTTGAATTTCTAGACATTCATGAGCAATTAAGTCTAAATCTTTTTTAAAGAAATAATCGGAATGGCTTTCTGAAATTTCAGGTTCATATAAAAGAGCTCCCATACCATGGCTCCCAACAAATTGAAGGCGATCAAGAGGTGTTAAGGAGTTTGAGTTGAAACCCATTTTTAGAAGTTTTCTATCTACAAGAAGCCTTCCCCATCCATCAGGTAAGCTGTCATTAAAAACACCAAATAAACCATCAAATACATGATTTTCACAAGCTATTACTCCTGGTTTTAGAGGAAGTTTAAAGGGAGATAGTTCAATACCTAATCCTAAAAAACTCGAGGTGTATTCAAAAAAAATTTTTCTGTTTAGAAAAGCCAAACGACCTACAGGGATAATTGTATTGCCGCGAGAGTATTTAACATGAAGGACATTAGTATGTTGAAAATTCATTTGCGGCCTCTTTTACGTGTTGTTTGCTTAAGAAGGTCGTCAAGAGCTGGTAATTCTTCAGGAATGGGTTTTGAAAACGTTTTGATAAAATCATCTAGACCATTTAATGCTAGGGCTAGTTTTAAAAGAGATTCCAGTGAGATTTTTCCTGTTCTTTCAAATTTTTTAATTACGCTAAGACTTACTCCAGAACGTTCAGACAAGCTTTGCTGACTTAAATTTAAAGCTAGTCTTCTTGTTCTAGCAGATGTAGCAATATGTTTTGCGGTTTCCATAGGTGTCATAAAAATTTGGGACATAATAATAGCTCTTATTTAGATTAATCTCATACTATAGATGCTACAGTATCTGTTATCATATATCAATAGTTGTTTTTTGTTTTTTTGAAATATATAAGCTATAATAGTAGTTTATATATAGTTTTTATTTATATAGCGGCTATTATAGTGTCTTTTATTTTTTAAATAAGGGTTTTTTAATCAAATGGGTATACTCCAATAGATTATGAAAGCCTGCTTTAGAATGACTCCTTAGAACTGACCTACGATGTAAAGATTGGCTATTTAATCTAGTCTAATTTTTATGGGAAATAAACTCATTAGAGTAGCTGGAAGTTCGCTCAATAGACGGATTGATATTCAAAGAGGTTCCTGCTTGCTTTCCAAGTGAGGCGGCTGTTTCGCAGTAACGACTTGTGCCGCTAGAGTGCGATAGACGTTTATATACTAAGGCTTTTGCTTTTTCTAGGTTTTTTTCGACAACAATTAAGTTTTGAGTAATAGCAGTAGGGTAGGATGTTTTAAGAGCTTGGATCTTTTTACAGTAGCCTATAGCTATTCCTAGAAAAAAAGAGTTTTTTGCTGTAAGTCCTTTTAGTTTATGTTCGTGTTTAATTTGATCCCATAGATCGTCTAATTTTTTATCAAGAACATCTGCAACGTATTCTGCTATCTGTAGATTGACTTTACTGCCTAAGATCTCTAGATAGGTTCCTTCAAGGGTCCGACTAAATACAACACTTACAAAAAAAGCTTCTAAGATTCTAGCAATCGCCATCATTTTGGAAGTTTTTTTAGGTTGCTTCATAATTCTTTTCAGAAAGACTTTGTCTTCATCAGAGCTTGCTAGATGTTTAGTTTCGATATTATGCTTTAAAAGCAGCTCTTGTGATTTGATCATTGCTTGTTCGGCTTCATTTTTATTACTGCTAGAGCTAAGAGCCATCAGTTTTTTTACTTTTCTTAAAACGTCAGATTCTTCTACATCAGAGATTCCATCTGTGATATGCACTGTAGCACTGTAAACTTCTTCACCCCACCCTACTTGTTTACAGAAAGCTCGGAACTCAAAACCGTGAGGTGTTGTTAGATAGGGGTTATTAATAAAAGTCATGTAATGAGCAAGTTCGTGCCTAATAATATTACGAAGATCAGACCTACAGGCATACATAAGCCTTTCATGAAAGCCAAGTTGAAAAAATTCAGGATTAAAATAACCTAGCATGTTTTCATCATTATAGATAACAACAGATAAGGGGTAAGAATATCTTTTTTTAGCATCAAGAAATCGATTACCAGACACTGTTAAGTGAAGTTCTTTAGAAAGAACATCTTTAATGATCGTTGTAATCTCTTGGATAAATTTTACAATTTTTTCTGAATAGACAAACACGATTAAGACTCATGAATTTTGATAAGTACCAAACATAATGGAGAAAAATTGAGTTGAAATCCATGTAAAAACAAAAAAATTCCAGGACTTGATATTCAAGCTTTGATTTGTTAAGTATGTTTTTTACATCTAGGAAAAAATGATGATGGAAAAAGTTAGTTATTCTACATTAGTTAACGTAAATTATGAGGAATCTTTAGCTTATCATCTCCATGATCTTTCTATTGAAAGGGGGATACCTCCATCAGAATATTGCCAAGTAGAATTTTTAGATAAATTTGAAGAAAAAGAGATAGTATCATTAAATTTTCCTAAAGGACTTTTAGTAAAGAAATGGGTCTTTGAAAGAATTTTTCTGCAAGATGGTATTAAAGGAAGGCAAGTAAAAGGACCTTTTTCTTTTTTTGAGCATCATATCAAAATAAAAAAGATTTCCGTGTCGGAGATAGAAGTAACAGATGAAGCATTGTATAAAATTCCTTTAGGTAGCTTTGGTAAATGGCTTTTAGATTCTCACATAAAAAAAAGACTCCTTAGGCTTTTTAAGTATAGGCATCATGTATTTAAAAAAGATATGGAGCAAAAGGCACTCTATCCAAATACGAAGCCACTTAAAATCCTTTTATCGGGGTCTCATGGATTTGTAGGATCGCATCTTCAGAAAACATTAACTCTTTTTGGACATTTAGTTACTTGTCTTGTAAGGCATGCTCCTAAAGACGATAAACAGATTCAGTGGGATCCTGCAGAAAAAAAGATAGAACTAAAAGCGTTAGAAGGATTTGATATCGCCCTGCACTTAGGGGGAGAAAATATAGCCTCTTTAAAGTGGACAAAGGGTAAAAAAGCTAAAATATATAAAAGTCGAGTAGAGAGTACTGCTTTTTTAGCACAAGCATTAAACAAGTTGCAAAATCCACCAAAAGCATTTTTATGTGCATCGGCTTGTGGGTTTTACGGAAAAAGACCAGGAGAAAAACTTGATGAAACATCTTCTATCGGAGAGGGTTTTTTAGCACATGTTGTACATGATTGGGAGATGAGTGCTCATCTTTTTACAAAAGGCAAGGTAGCGACACTTCGTTTTGGGGTAGTTATAGGATCTCATGGGGGTATTTTTCAAAAGATGCTGCAACCCTATAAAATGGGATTAGGAGCTATTATTGGAACAGGCCAAGAACACATGAGTTGGATTTCTTTACAAGACGTAGCTTATCAGATACTGTTTATCATGCATAAAGATAGCTTGTTAGGAGCTGTGAATATTGTATCGCCCTATCCTGTGACAGGGGAAGAATTTTCTCGGACTTTAGCCAAGCTGTTACATAGGCCATTATTTTTAAAAATACCTGCTTGGCTTATTAAAATGGTTTTTCAAGAGATAGGAGAAGAGCTTTTTTTAGCCGATGCTAAAGTGTATCCAACTAAACTCATCTGGTCAGAGGCTCGATTTGCATATCCGACATTAAAAGAAGCTTTAGAAAATATCTTATAAACAAAATTATTTCTCTTGGTAGCTTTTGAAAAAGTAACTTGCTCTTCCAATAAAAAAACCAGTTACTATTGAAGATGTGATTGTATCAGCAAAATATATCCAATGAGGAATATTGGATAAAGTCGCATAAAAATATCCCCAGAAGAACTTTAGAATAAAAATTAATAGTAACAATATTAATGTAGAATAATTGCCAGGAATTTTGAGGGTTCTTTTAAGACGGTTTTTTTCAAAATGCCATGACTGAACTTCTTTAAATCCAAGATAAGCTCCTATGCTAAGAAAAATAATCCAGCAGGGGATTAATAAGGGGTAGCCTAAAGAGACATTTTTATAAAGGGTATAGACTGACAAGGCAACAAAAAACAATGGAAATAGAACTATCTTGTTAATAGATGTTGTGCGTGGTTTTATTGATTTAATCCCTATGATTAAAATATAAATAAACAGCAGATAGACCCACCAGGGAGCTCCACTTAATATTTGCCAAAGACTTTCCATAATTTTTTGTTCTTTTTCGTAAATTGTCATAATTCATAGAATTTTGGATTAGAAATGGCTTATAGCTTTAGTTTTCTACAAAGTAGATTAACCCCATAGGTAAACCAAACACCTGAAGCAAATATACAAAGAGGGGAAATCAACTCTAAAATATCTTTTGTGATAAAACGAATCAATCCAATTAAAGCAACTCCGATTAAAGCTATAGAGGATCTAATAATTTTCTCTTGAAGATGTTTGGGGTTTTTTAAGCATGTTGTAAAAATACACCCTACAGATACTCCAAATAGGGTAATAGCAATCAGTCCGATTTGAGGAGTGAGAGCTAGCATCCATAGAAAAATGGTCATGGCTAAGCTTAATAAAATTAGCACTAAGTGGGATTGTTTTTTTAAAAAAGGTTCAAGCTTTGGTAAGGTAAGCCAATAAGTTGTAAGAAGAGCTGTTCCTACAATCCAACCACCGAGGATATCTGATGGAAAATGAAGTCCTAGATAGACTCTAGAAAAACTTACAAGAAGGGTAAGAGAGATAGATGTTATCCAAACCCATTTTTTTTTGAGTGTTAAAGATATAAAACCCAAATAGACAAGAAATGTTTGCGCGGCGCCACTTGGAAATCCAAAAGATGAAGCATAAGCAAGGCCTAGAGAGGGTTCTAAATGAATAGGGCGAGGTTCTTTAAAAAACATTTTGCAATCTTGATTAATAAACCAACTTAAAACAGCTAAAAAAAGAAGTCTAAATCCTATTTTTTGATCATATGCAAAACAAATGGTGACGATAAGTAGAGTGTAAAACGGCATTGAATCCAAATAATTTAGATAGCGCATGATGGTATCTAGAAAAGGATTACGTATAACTTGTAGAGCTTGCATCCACTGAAGTTCTATAAGGTGCATGGATGGAAACATAAGGCCCTCTTTTTCAAAATATGTAAAATTTTTATCTACCTAAAATAGGGAGGATACAGTATTTAAATTTTAAAAAGCAAATGACATAACAAGTGGTTTGGATGAAAAATAAAGGAATTTTTGTTTTGCAAAAGCATCATGCAACACATCTACATTATGATTTTCGTCTTGAGTTTAATGGTGTATTAAAGTCTTGGGCGCTGCCTAAAGGACTTTCTAGGTCTACTAAGGATAGAAGACTTGGGATTGAAACAATGGATCATCCTTTAGAGTATGCAACTTTTGAAGGAAAGATTCCTAAGGGACAGTACGGTGCTGGGAAAGTAAAGCTTTGGGACAAGGGCGAATATATGAATATTCGCTGCGGCAAAGAGGGTAAGCTTGTTTCTTTAGCACAGTGTTTTAAAGAAGGTCACCTTGAGATATGGATTCAAGGTTCGAGATTTCAAGGAGGTTATGCATTGATTCGCTTAAAAGAAGCTCAGTGGCTTTTTATTAAAATGGATGATAAGAAGCTTTTAGAAAAATGAATTCGATAAAAGCACTTTTTTAGATATTCTTGGCAATTCTATTGCTGTTATCCATCATATTTTTTACAATTGTTCTTGAAATTTTAAAAGATTGGATTTTTGTATGCTTGTTTCTTTTGAAGAAGCTTTAAGATTGTTACAGCAAGAAGATGTTGTAGCTCTTCCTACAGAAACTGTTTATGGACTCGCTGTAAAGTATGATTCTCAAAAAGGGATCGAAAAGCTCTATACTATGAAAGGTAGGCCAGAGCAAAAGCCTCTTACAGTAAATCTTTATAAAGCCCAAGATTTAAAAAAGTTTTTAAAAACTTCTCCTCCTGGTCTAGAAAAGTTAGTAAAGCATTTCTGGCCTGGCCCTTTAACCATTGTGCTGGAGGTTAAAGAGGATCTTATTTTGCCAATTGTTCGATCAGGTGGTTCCACATGTGGCTTTAGAATACCGGATCATACTTTAACTAGACAACTTATTGAAGTTCTAGGTCCTGTTGTTTTACCTTCAGCGAATTTATCAGGGATGCCAGCAGCGATTAATCGTGAGCAAATAGAAAAAGATTTTGGAGAAAAGATACCCGTCTTAGATGGCAGAGATTGCCGGATTGGGATAGCATCCACAGTCATTGTGTTTGATAAGGGGAAATGGAAGATTTTACGAGAAGGAGCTATCTCACAAGAAGAGCTCGATTTAATTTTAAAAAACTAAAAGGGAAAAAAATACGATGTCAAAACTTAGTCCTATTATTGTAATGGAAACGACAGAGGGTACGATAGAAATTACTCTAAAACCTCAAATAGCTCCTAAAGCTTGTGAGAATTTCATTAAACTTGCCGAAAAAAAATACTATGATGGCATTATTTTTCATAGAGTGATTAAGCAGTTTATGATTCAAGGAGGCGATCCTAAAGGTACAGGAACAGGTGGAGAGTCTATATGGGGTCATTCATTCGAAGATGAATTTAGTCCATCAGTGGTATTTGATAAGCCAGGAATTTTAGCTATGGCTAATGCTGGTCCTCACACTAATGGAAGTCAATTTTTTATCACAACCGCTGCAACACCTTGGCTAAATCAACGCCATACAATTTTTGGTGAAGTGACAAAAGGGTATGATATTGTAAAAAAAATTGAGGCTACAGAAACAGATAGGATGGATAGACCTAAAAAAGAGCAAAAAATCATCAAGATGTTTGTGAAAGTGTAATTTGAATAGAAAGTGCCCCCTATCTTTATTTAATATTGATAAGGGGCTCAATTTGAGTGTCTTATTAAATTTAAAGAGAGGGTGTGATGTATAAAATCGGAATGCTTTTGATGTTACAAATATTTTTATGCATGAGCAGATGTGTTTTTAGTGAACAGTTTAAAGATGCTTCACATCAAGTCAGACTATCTGATCCTAAAATTTATGGAGTCATTCCACTTGCTTTTTCTATTCCTTTTTTTAAAGGGTTTTCTAAAAAAGCAGTGAATAAAAGCGCTGATCAAGACAAAAAGTTAACAATAAAAAATACCCGGGATAGCCAAAATCCTATTATAGAAATTCAAACTACTGAAGGGACAATAGAAATCACATTAAAGCCAGATATTGCTCCTAAAGCGTGTGAGAACTTTATTAAACTCGCTCAGAAAAAATACTATGATGGAATTATTTTTCATAGAGTGATTAAACAGTTTATGATTCAAGGGGGAGATCCTAAAGGTACGGGAACTGGTGGAACATCTATATGGGGCAATCCATTTGAAGATGAATTTAATAGATCTGTAGTATTTGATAAACCGGGTATTTTAGCGATGGCTAATTCAGGTCCGCATACAAATGGAAGTCAGTTTTTTATTACGACAGCAGCAACGCCTTGGCTAAATCAGCGTCATACAATTTTTGGAGAAGTGACAAAAGGATATGATATTTTGAAAAAAATTGAGGCTACAGAAACTGATAGGATGGATAGACCTAAAAAAGAGCAAAAAATTATTAGGATGGTTGTGAAGGATTAATTTCCAAAAGCTCTATTTCAAAAATAAGGTCCTTGCCTGCAAGCGGGTGATTTGCATCAAGAGTGATCTCATCGTCATGGATATGAGTGATGGTTACGATAAAAGGGTTGGCATCTGGTTGGCTTATCTCTAGTTGTTGACCAAGCTCTGGTTGAATATGAGGGGGGAATTCTGTTTTTTTGATGTTAGATACAAGCTCTGGCAAGTGGGGACCATAGGCATTTTCTTGCGGGATAGTGACGGTTTTTTTCTCATTAACTGTCATCCCAATAACAGCTTGTTCAAAGCCTGCAATGACCATGGTATCGCCTAGTTTAAATTCTATGGGGCTATGATTTTGAGAAGAATCGAATACAGTTCCATCTCGATACTTGCCTGTATAATGAACTTTAACGACGTCGCCATTTTGTGCTTTTTTTGACATAAAAAATGATCCTAGTTATTTTACTTTACCTTTAGAGATAAAAATTTAAGAAGTCAAATAAAAATCTTAAAATTTTCATAACAAGATTGCAAAACAATTGCGATTTTTTTATTTTTTTTAACAAATAACGACCATGGAGGGTAGGATGCACGTTAAATGTATTGGAATAATCTGTGGTGGCAAAAGTGTAGAACATGAAGTTTCTTTGCAGTCTGCTAAAAATATTATCCAGGTTTTAGAACAAACTTATCAAGTGGTTGTGATAGGTATCTCAAAACAGGGTTTGTGGTACGTAATTGATCTAGCTAAACTTAAGCAAAAGTATTTACAAGAAGCTATGTTTGCCCTGGAAGAAGGATCAAATCTTTTAGAAAAGCCCCTCTCTTTTGATTTATTAAAAAACATGATTGATTTAGCGTTTTGCGTCGTTCATGGAGCCTATGGGGAAGATGGATGTATTCAGGGACTTTTGAGATGTTTGGATATTGCTTTTATAGGCCCAAGCGTCTTAGACGCTGCCCTCTGTATGGACAAAGATATATGTAAAAGACTTCTTCAAGCAGAAGGCATAGTCATGGCAAAATTTTTGACTTATAAAGCTCACGATCATTTTTCTTTTGAAGAAGTTGTCTTTAAGCTTGGCCTTCCTTTATTTATAAAACCCTCTAATTCTGGTTCGTCTTTAGGTGTTGCCAAAGTTGTTAATGAAAGTGAGTTTAAAATAGCTATTGAAGAAGCTTTCAAATACGATCATAAGATTCTGATAGAAGAGGCGATTGTAGGGAGGGAGATAGAGTGCTCTGTTTTAGGTAATGATCAACCAAGAGCATCATTACCTGGAGAAGTGATCCCAACACATGAGTTTTATTCTTATGAAGCTAAATATTTAGATGACAAAGGAGCTGAGTTTGCATTGCCAGCTTTACTAGAAGATGTAACGAGGGATCAAATCCAAGAGCTTGCTGTCAAAATCTTCAAGTCTTTAGGTTGTCATGGTATGGCAAGAGTGGATTTTTTCTTAGATAACCAAGGTGTTGTCTATTTTAATGAGATAAATACTATCCCAGGATTTACCCAAATCAGTCTTTATCCAAAGCTTTGGGAAGTAAGTGGTCTGGCTATCACTCATTTACTTGATAACCTCATACAGCTGGCTTTAGAAAAATATAGCAAAGATCGGGCTATCTTGACTTCTGCTACAACGATTTATATAGAAGGCTAAACCTTACTATCAGGATTTTTTTTAATCGTATAACTTGCCTAACGC
>JBAWWQ010000012.1:0-15381 GCA_037146655.1 Chlamydiota bacterium
ATTCTAAACCCATGCATAGCAACGTTGGAGGCTGATACGGCCTCAACAACAGCTCCTTGAGATTTAGTAATAAGAGGATAATGCCCCGGAGTTAATGCTGGTAGATCTACATGTCCAATTAGTACACGAGCAGCTGAACTAACTAGTGTCTGATCTTGTTTGAACTCAAACCCACTATCATATCCGCGATCACTACCATCACCAAAAAACACATAAATATAATCACCTGGCAAAGAGCTTTCTTGAGCAGCTGCAAGAGTTGTATAAGGAGTTTCAAAAGTACCATCCCCTCCATTTGGGCCTAATGTATCAAATTTTTTATGATTAACGAATACAAAATTAAGAGGATTTCCCAATTGATTACGATGAGGGAAATAATGTTGTTTTTTTACAACAGGGATAATTTCATTACGAACAACATCTTGAGTTTGCAGATCTAATACAGTTTTACCGGAGTGATTCTGCTTGTGAGATTTTCGCAGTTGAGAGAGCCCTATCGGAATATTAAGAGCAATAAATCCATTAGCTCTCCCTTTAAAAAGAGAGTCATAACTATAATCTACCCCGAAAGATAAATACTTCATAGGGGCGGCTGTCAAACGGACTTTACCACCTGGAGTATTTCCTACACTTTTATTAAAACCTTGTTGTTTAAATAAATAATAGGAACCAATTCCTATATAAAGACCTATTTGATCAAATGGATCTGGCAATGTGAACCCAAGTTCTGCATCTGCACAAGGAAGCGCGTATAAAACCTTTTGAGCAATAAGCATTGAATGCTTTTCAAATCCCCCAAATAAAAAGGGAGAATCCTGATATAAACCAGAAAATGGATAATATCCATTTAACCTAAAATCTATATAACGACTTAAAATTTCTAATCCACTAGCTAACTGATGGCTAGAAAGAGACTGATAATTACGATAATCATAATAAGCATTGAGCCCAACAGTATACTTTTGATCTCGACTAGAAAATCTTGCTCCAGCACCTAAATTAGATGCTAAGTAAGCATCATTAAACACATGGAGTCTAGCATCAAAAAAAGAGGTAGCATAAGAACTAACCTTGGGAGAAAAAAAACACCCAAGTGTTGAATATCCCTCATTGTACCCTACACCCTTATGCTCGCGATGCTTTAAAGTGATGCGAGAAAATGATTGTTTACTTTGAGAAAATGCTTGAACACAAAATAATTGAAAAAAACAAATTCCTAGAAAAATTCTGTACATCACTAAAAGCATAAACAACTACTGCATACAAATTGCGTTCTATTTGTTTTTTACCTTCTTTGCTATTTTAAGAAAAACTTTTTATAAAAATATTATTAAACATTTTAAAGGAAGCACCTCTATCACACTTTGTTTAGTAAGTAAAGAACATCCAGTAACAACAACATTTTTGAGGTTCTTACAATGTTTCAGCTTAGCTATACCTATATCTGTAAGGCGAGAGCACCGTGAAATATCTAATTTTTCTAAGTGAGTCCATTTTTGAATCGTATCAAACACCTCATCTGTTAACTCTATACATTCACTTAAAACCACTTTTTTCATATTTAAACATTTATCCAAATAAGCAATCCCTTGATAGGTCACCTCGTTTAAACCAGTCACATCCAATTCTTCTAATTGTATTAAATGCTTCAAGCTCTGCAGTCCATCATCTGAAATCCAGTTACATCCAGCTATGTTTAATATGCGTAGCTCTGTCATAAATGCTACTGACTGCAAAGTGGTATCTGTAATTTTACGACAATAGGACAAATTTAATTCTTCAAGAGTATTAATACGCTCTAATTTTTTTATCCCCACATCTGTCAAATTTTTACAGCGAGAAAAATCAAGCTTCTTTAGCTTTAATTTATCAAAATGGCCAAGAAATTTATCTTCAATATTTACAGCCCCGGCTAAATTCACGTCAGTAAGTTTATGTAAATTTTTAAGATATTGGAAACATCTTCCTTCAAAAGTTTTAATACCCATTAAAGAAATCTCTCGAAGATCTTTTAAATTTTTTAAAGGTTTTAAATATTGATCACTTGAGATTCCTCTTGAGTGATTAATGATGAGTTTTTCAAGCCTAGTGATGGTACCGATAGCCTCTAAACTTTGCTTAGTCATAATTGCATCTTTAAATGTCAAACTAGTCAACTTAGGAAATGCTCCCCACTGCATGGTAACTTGAGAAACTACATGTGTTTTATGATAACTCAATTTTGCAAGCTTGTCCCATCTAGTATCTATTAAAAGTTTTTCTGGATTAGAAAATTTAAGCGGCATCTTTACTTCAGAAATATTTGGGAAAAACTGAATCATTTGGTTTAAATGTTTAATCGAAAGCGAAGGCATGTGCTCCATATTTATCACTTGCACATAATGACATTTATAACCTCCAAAATGATCTTGCAACGACCTTGATGAATTTAAATTAAGATATATTCTTGGTCTGTACATACTAAATTGAGCTAATCGATCTTTATCTAAATTAGTTTTAAAGTAACCTATAACAAGCTTGAGTCCTAATTGACACGTTGCTCCAAATTTTTTAATATCCTCAACATCCGAATAATCGAATATCTTTCGCCAAATTTCTACCGGAACCATTGTTATTGGATGAACCATACATTCTCTTTATATAAAATGAATAAGGCCAAAAACCTAATACATATCTACGTATTTTTTCAATTGAGCATTTGTAATTTATGATCTAATATGCGTTTTTTATAAAAAAAATATTGAAGAAATTCCAAGAGTCGTTCATGTTATGATATCTTAATGTGTAACTCCTTTCTACAATGAGGATGAGGTTTTAAAATATGAAGATGAAGTATTTGTCAGTTGTTGGAATTGTACTACTTGGGATGTGTAGCTGCCAACAAACAAAAAAATCTAAAAAAACCGATGTGATCTCTCAACGTTATATTCATAAGTATGGATATGATGTTTCAAGAGATGAGTGGAATGCCAACCGCTATCCTGGTCAGATTGTCACAACACTTAAAAATGGTGTTTGTGTAGCTTCTTCCTATGAAGAAGGCCTCCTGCACGGACCTACATCTTGTAGCTATCCTCATTCACAAACTCTAGAATCTCTACAGATTTATGAAAAAGGCAATCTTATTAAAAAAACAACTTTCGATATTAAGGGAATTCCCCAAAAGGAAGAAGTTTTCTTAACTCCAGTCCATGTAAAAACAAAATTCTGGTATGCATCTGGAACTCCTATGTGCATTGAAGAGTCCTTGGATGGATCCATTATACAAGGTGATTATTTTACGCTCCAAAATGAACTAGATTCAAAAGTTGAATATGGTACAGGGGTAAAAACAATGCGCGCTCAAGATGGTTTATTACTTGCAAAAGAGACTATTCAAGAAGGAAAAATGGTTGCCAAAGAAACTTTTCATCCAAATGGCGTTCCCCATGTAATCATTTCTTCGATTCAAAATGGGCTTATCAATGGAGAAAAACAAGAGTTTAGCCCTACAGGAGCCCCCATCTCCATCGAATCTTACGTCAATGGAAAGTTAAACGGCTTATGCTCCTACTACCAAAACGGATACAAATACCAAGAAACTCTCTATACCCATGGAGATAAAGATGGTATTGAAAGACACTATCTTGATGGAGAAACAGTTATTGAAGAAACCGAGTACCATGAAAACTCAAAACATGGGCCTTCTATTTTCTATACAGATGGTTTTTCTAAAACAGAGTGGTATTATAATGATGAATTCGTTTCTAAAGCTAAGTTCGATGAACTTACAGAACGAGAAAAAATTATCTCTATCATGAATGAAAGATCAAAACCTAAACTCCATGAAATATCTGAAGATTCAGAAGATTTATTCGAGTAAGTAAATTTTAAGCGGGTCGGCAACTACCCGCTTTTCCCTTATGCATTTACCTATTTTAAAATACTACCTTCCTTCCGTTTTTTCTCTAAAGCTCCGTTTATATATTTCCAACTTGTCTGTAGAAAAAATTTTGTTAGAGACTCCTTCACGTGATGGAATAGAATGTCTATTTTATGCAAACACCCTACCAACAGATCCTCATTTAGCAAGACTGATTCAATTGATTTTAAGCTGGCTTAAAAGTTATCTCATGAAAAAACCCCACGCCATCAACTTTCCTTTGCATAATTTCCCCTCTCCATTTAACGCGCAAGTCTTGCAAACTCTACAGCAAGTACCTTTTGGCAAGACACTTACCTATCAAGATCTCGCTATTCTCATTGAAAATCCTAAAGCCTTTCGTGCTGTAGGTTCCGCTCTTAATAAAAATCCGTTTCCTCTTTTTATTCCCTGCCACCGGATTATAAGCAAAAAAGACGCCCTAGGCGGATTCGCCTATCCCTTACATCTTAAAGAGCTTCTGCTGAATTTTGAGCTATCCGATTCATCTCTTTTCTAGTTTTTTCATGGTTATTTTCACAAGATATAGAAAAAATTGCCAGAACAACAAAGGCTAGTATTAACCTTCCTTTCATAAACATAATCCCCTCTCTTTACAAGACTTTGACAGACACAGCTTTAAGTCAGCTTAATTTTAAGCTAACAATTAAATAGAATTAAATCCATTTATTATTATAATTAAAAATAAAGATTGATTACATAATTACACGCCTTTTTAGGTGTAGTTTAATAAACTAACGTTGGAGTTTTACATTATGAATGCAGACCTACTACAAAGAAAAATCGCCAAATTAGAATCTCTATATGACCAATTACAATCTGAAATGAATTATTTAGATGTTTTACTCAAAGACGTAGGATTCGAAGAAGGGCTAAAAACTCTTAAAGAGGCAGCCCTTGAACTCAAAGAAAAGAAAAAAAATGGAGACAACTCAAAAAATCCTTTCTAATGCCCAGGACATGAGCAGCAGCTGCCTTGACTTAAAGCTGCTTTCGTCTCAAAAGGAAGTTTTCTAAACGGTTTAGGACGAACTCCTTGCTCAAATGCTCTTAATCTAGGAGCCTTTGTACATTCCTGCGAACAACATCCCTGTAGATGCGCAATACACTTATCACATGCAATAAATAAAGCATTACAATCCATATTAGCACAGTTTACATAAACATCACAAACCGCTCCGCAATGATGACATTGACTAATAACTTCAGTGTTATCTTCACTAATAGGGACAACCATACGATCATCAAACACAAAAAGCTTGCCTTTCCAGTGCTTAGCACCTTCTACAAGCCCATATTTGATCACCCCACCTTGAAGCTGATAAACTGTCTGAAACCCCTTCTCCTTCATAAGTGCTGAATAAAGTTCACAACGGATCCCACCTGTGCAATACATCATCACTTTAGTCTTCTCTGCATCATACTGATGCTTTAAGCTATCCACATATTCGCTAAACCCTCTAAAGGTCTCTAATTCAGGTAAAATAGCTCCTTCAAAATGCCCAACCTTCCACTCGTATTGATTACGAACATCAATCAAAATCGTATCTTGCTCTTTTTTTTCTAGCATTGTTTTCCAATGATCTGGAGACACATGCTCACCTGTTAAATTAAGATCTACTTCTGCATCAAGCGCTGCAAGTTGCTTGCGATATTTAACAGTCATCTTTGCAAAAGCATGTTCTTGAGCTACATGTACCTTAATTTCTACATCTTGAAAGCCTTCAATTTGATGAAGCCATGTAATATAGCCTTCGGCATCTTTTTCATGGATACTCATCTGCCCATTAATTCCTTGTTCATTGATATAAATCCTTCCCCTAGCATCTTTGTCTTTAAAAAATTGCTTATGATCTTTGATCACACGTTGTGGGTCTTGGAGTGTTTGAGGGGGTTTAAGAAAATGATAATAGGCTAAAACTAAATACATAAAATCTCTCGAGTCAACTTTTTAAGTCGTTAATAATAAAGCAGCTTTCAATCCGCTACCTAACAAATATTAGACAGGTTCAAAAGATGAATATGAAAAAACTATACCTGTATTTCTCTTATAATACAAGTGGGGAGAAGTCCTAAAAGGACTTGAATTATTCTCCCACTATCTAGATAATATCCCCCTTTATTCTCCAAAAATAAGGGTCACACCATGGTTTCTACAATTTCAGATATTTCCAACTGGTGCCTAGAAAAGCTTGAAGAAAGTCTTTTACCAGTAAATGGCTCGACCACGCAAAAGGTTGCCAGCTACGCTCTTCACATCTTTCAATTCACTCTATTTTTGCCTCTTGCAATAATCACTTCTTCTACCTCATTTACTCTCAATCGCATTTTCCGCAAAAAAAACCAAGACCCTCCTCTTGTAAATTTCGCAAAACACCCTAAGTGGAGCCATACACCTGTACACAGCGCCCCTATTGATATCGGGTTTGCAAACGCTGACTTCCAAGTCAATGGTCCTAAAGAACATACGAACACCAATTGGAGCACATTTTACGAAAATGAAGCTCAAGAATTATCGGATTTAGGTCACTATCCAGACATGTGGAACCATCCTGAAAGAGTCATTGATAGACTCAACGAATTGGGGTGTAAAAGCTTTCGCTTTTCTATTAGCCGAGATAAAATAGAACCCGTAGAAGGCCAGCCATTTAACGACTACAACCTACAACACTATCGCAACTTCTGCCGACTGCTAACCGCAAACGGCATAGAACCCATGATTACCCTCAACCATTTTAGTGACCCTACTTATTTCAGCTGGCAGCGACCCGAAGATATCGAAGGATTCGTAAACTATGCTAAGGTTGTCGCAGACTCCCTTTATGAAGAAGGCGTTAGAAAAATTGTGACTATTAACGAGCCTTGCGTTGTGGCATTCCAAAGCTTTGTTATGGGAGAATTCCCTCCCCATCACAAATTAGACTTTCACGGAGCTGCTCAAGTTTTAGAAAACATGATGAGAGCGCATACCCGCATTTATGAAACACTTAAAAAAACTCATCCCGATCTTGAAATAGGTCTCGCTCATAACTTAATTAGATTCCGTTATTTCCATAAAACAAACCCTCTATGGACACCTATCGAAAAAATCCTCTGTCATTATCTAACTGAAATCAACCACGGCGCTCTTATGAGATTTTTGGAAACAGGTAAATTTTCTTTAAAAGTCCCTTTTAGAGCTAATTACACCTTTGAAATGCCCCAAAAACCCCCTCTTGATTTTATAGGGCTACAATACTACACAGATCCTCTTTTAAAACTCTCTTTTATGGGAGGCACCTCTGTTACACGTGTTGCTGGAGAAAAAGTTTCTGATTACCAATATAGAAGCTACCCACAAGGACTTGCTTCCGCAATTGAAGAATGTTCAAAACTCGGTGTTCCTATCGATTTAACTGAAATAGGGGCAGATATCAGTTTTAATTTAGATAAGCAATCTGATGAAGCTCGCATTCGCTATTTTGATAAAGTCTTTCAAGTTATACAAAAAGCTTTAGAGCACAATAAACCACTCAGAAAACTCTACTTCTGGACCTTAATGGACAACCTAGAATGGCACAAAGCTTGGCAGCTTCGCTTCGGCTTTTACCGCTTTGATTCAAAAACAGGTGAAATTACACCACGTCCAGTTGTTAATTGGCTAAAAGAAAAAATTGCCAATCAAATCGCAGATCGGGTTGCAGACCAAATCATAGGTTGCTAAGGTTCCTCTAAAGCCATACATAAAGATTCTCCGGGTATGGCTTTTCTCACAATCACACTCCCTAAAAACTTTCAATTCACAACAAAATACAACCCGAACTGTAATATAAAAAATTTAAAAACCACGCGCACCCTTAACTTTTTCCAAGAATATATGGAATTTCAAGAAGTTTTCTCCCCTTACGCACATACTCCTTGCATTAAATGAAAAAGTGCTTTAGGATGAGTGCTTTCATTTTACAATGTTTTTTAAGATACAGAGGTATTATAGAATGTCACGATATACAGGGCCGAAAAACCGTATAGCTCGCCGTTTCGGTGTCAACATTTTTGGACGTCGCCGCAACCCTTTACTCCATAAGCCAAATCCACCTGGTATGCATGGCGCAAAGCGCAAGAAGAAGTCCGATTATGGTCTTCAGCTAGAAGAAAAACAAAAATTACGTATCGTTTACGGAATGCTTACACAAAAGCAACTCGTTAACTATTACAAAAAAGCTTTGAAACAGCAGGGTAATACTACTCACTTATTCCTAGAGCTTTTAGAGTGCAGACTAGACAATCTAGTTTACAGACTAGGTTTCGCTGCGACAATTTTCCATGCACAACAGCTTGTATCCCATGGACACGTGCTTGTGAATGGTAAAAAAGTAGATAGACGTTCATTCCAAGTAAAACCTGGAATGGAAATCTCACTAAAAGACCATATTAAGACAACTCCTCTTCTAAAGGAAATTCAAAGTATGGCTACTGGTGATGTTCCTGGCTATTTATCAAGAGATATGACGCAGTACAAAGGAAAACTGGAAGTAAATCCGACACCTGATCAGATTCCATTTGCCCTACCTATTAACGTCGCTCTTGTTTGCGAATTCCTAGCTCACACAAACTAATCAGTTTAAAAAAGACCCGTAGATTCAAATTTACGGGTCTTTTTATTTTCTTAATCTAAATGCTTCTTTAAAAAAGCTAAACACCTCTGCACACTTTAATCCTTTTTCTAACAGACAATAAACGCCTAAATAAAAAAGCCCTAATAAAATCCCCTTACTTAAAGCTGTAAAAGACGCTGTGTGTAATTCTGCTGTTTTCAGCAGAGCAGCTTGCAAAGCTAAAGTCGCCCACAAAGCTCCACACCCTACCGTAAGAGTTTTTATATAAAAAACACCATGCACAAACTGCTTACCAAGCTTACATCTTAAATGCCTATGTAAATATAAATAGTTGCATACACTTGTTAAACTTGTCGCCAAAGCAATGCTTTCAGCACCTAAATGCAAGACAAACACCATAAAAGCATTGCCTACAACATTTAATACAACCACATAAACAGCCCCCTTCATAGGAGTTTTAAAGTCTTCATAAGCATAAAAAGCAGCAGCCAAAAGCATGACAGCTGCATGAGGAATTAATCCTAAACTATAACACCACAAACACTTTGTAGTAGCTTCTAAAGCCTGCAAGTCAAAAGCGCCTCGCGCAAATATCACCATCGTAATAAGCCGTCCTAAGGCAAACAAACCAAACATAGAAAATGTCATTAAAGCAAATGAGCGCTTCAACCCTTGCTCCAATAGAGTTAAACCTTGCTCTAAATAACCACCCTTGATAGCTCGCGATAATGCTGGTAATAAAACAGCGGAAATAGCAACACCAAAAAGTGCCATAGGAACCTGCTGTAACCGGATAGCATACCATAAAAAAGCAGGCCCCTGGCTATCTGCAATTGTCGCAAATACACTATCTAATGCCATGTTAATCTGGGATGCACCCATACCTAAAGCACCTAAAAGAAAAGGTTTCCCCATAAGCCGCACAGAAGGCGAAAATAACCGGGTTTCTCTTAAAAACTTCCAAGATATTATCTCAGGGACTATTTTTGCAGTTGTTGGCATTAAAATCCCCCATTGGACACAAAAAGCCACCACAATCCCCCAAGATAGCCAAAACATCGATGTAAAAGATATCTGATATCCTGCTAAGTAGGCCGCTATAATCCATATGAAATTAAATCCCACTGGTGCCATCGCAGGAAGGAAAAACTGTCTTTCACAATGAAGCAGCTGAGAACATAAGGCATATAGACAAATGAAAAGTAAAGACGGTGTCATAATTTGTATAAGCCTAAAAAGTTCACCTTGGCTTGGGGCTATATAAATCAACCCCTCCAGTCCTCCCATCATAAGACAAATAACACACGTTACTATCACCACTAAAGAAATCAAAACATCTCTAAAAAACCTTGAAGCCTCTTCTTTACTAACACCTTTTTTCTTTTCAAATAACGGAACAAAGCTTGAAGCTAGCGGACTTTCAGCAAGCATTCTGCGCATAAGGTTTGCAAAACGATAAGCTACCATAAATAAAGCTATCTCTGCTGATGCCCCAAAACAAGCCGCTAACACCATATCACGACACATACCAGATAAGCGACTCACTACAACTCCTAACGAATATCTTGTCACAGATCTTGTTAAGCTCGAAACCGTATCTTGCATATAAAGCCCTACCGTAATGGTGATAATAATAATTTCACTTAAGCACTTTTCTTTTCAGTCTAGGTATTCTTCCCAGAATTCCTATTGTCAAGATCTGCATAGATCTTTTACACTTTTGTTAAATTTCAAGATAGACGGATTTCAACAAAACCTATGGGAACTATGCAACCCCCACTTCTTATTGGCGCTCATACTTCAACAGCCGGTGGTTTATCCAATGCTTTAATCGAAGGAGAGTCCATAGGAGCTACAACCATCCAGCTTTTCACAAGCAATCAAAAACAGTGGCGCGGTAGAATCTTATCAGAAGACGATGTAACAACATTCCATGATTTTCAAAAGAAAACAGGAATCCATGTCACTATGAGTCACGATAGCTATCTTATCAACTTAGGCTCCCCCGATCCAGAACTTTTAGAAAAAAGCCGCACAGCTTTTAAAGAAGAAATCCTCCGCTGCCAAACTCTTGGTATTACCTATCTAAATTTTCATCCAGGAGCTTTTACAACAGGTTCTAAAGATAAATGTTTAGATACAATTGTAGAAAGTTTATTAATTCTCGGACCAATTATCTCTCAAGGTAAAACAAAACTTCTTCTAGAAACAACAGCTGGCCAGGGCTCATCTGTTGGCTCCCTTTTTGAAGAATTAGCCTATATTATCAACCATACACAAAAAACCATCTCTTTAGGAGTTTGTATCGATACCTGCCATATCTTTTCAGCGGGATATGATATCAGAACTGCTCAAGCCTGGGATGCAACTCTTATGGAATTCGATAATTTAATTGGACTTAAGCACCTATCTGCTTTCCATCTTAATGACTCTAAACATGAATTAAACTCTCATAAAGATCGACATGCTAATCTAGGAAAAGGTTTTATTGGCCTTAAATGCTTTGAATTTCTCATGCAAGATCCTAGAACCAAGTACTTGCCTAAATATTTAGAAACACCCGATGGCGCCCTTGTCTGGAAAGAAGAGATAGCGCTCCTTAAACAGTTTGCACAAGGATAATCATGACCTCTATTCAAAAACTTAAAGCTACTGCTGCAAAAGATCTTTTAGGAAAAACTCTAACGGTTCTTGGATGGATACGTAGTACAAGAAATCAAAAAACTTTTTCTTTTATTGCCATTAACGACGGCTCTTGCCTATCGAACTTTCAAATTGTTGCGGATGAATCCACAAAAGACTACAGCTCTTTAATAGAAACTCTATCAACAGGCGCTTCGATTGCAGCAACAGGTGTTATTGTAGCAAGCCAAGGGAGCGAGCAATCTATTGAGATGAAAGCCTCTTCCATCTTACTGATTGGAGCCTCTCCTAGCGACTATCCTTTACAAAAGAAAAAACACTCTTTTGAATATTTAAGAACTATTGGTCACTTAAGACCTAGAACAAATACACAAGGCGCTGTTGCTCGAGTAAGAAACGCCTTGGCCTTTGCTTCCCATAAATTTTTTCAAGAACAAGACTTTTTGTATATACAGACCCCCATTATCACAGCCGCAGACTGCGAAGGGGCTGGAGAACTTTTCCAAGTCACAACACTTGCTTTAGATAAGCCTCCTAAAACCGCAGATAATAAAATAGACTTTTCTCAAGATTTTTTTGGCAAACCTACTTTTTTAACAGTTTCAGGACAACTCAATGGTGAGGCCTATGCCTGTGCTCTTTCTAAAGTCTACACATTTGGGCCAACCTTTAGAGCCGAAAATTCCAATACTTCAAGACACCTTGCTGAATTTTGGATGATAGAGCCAGAAGTAGCTTTTGCTACGCTAAGTGACATCATGAACCTTGCTGAGCGCTATATTAAATACACAATCCAATACGCCCTAGAAAAATGCCATGAAGATCTTGCATTTTTTAATGAGTTTATTGAACCTGGCCTGCTTATGCGCCTAGAAAATGTACTAGCATCTCCCTTTGCTACTATTACCTATACAGAAGCTATCGCGCTCTTACTTAAGGCTCCTAAAGCCTTTACTTATCCACCAGCTTGGGGCTGCGATCTCCAATCAGAACATGAACGCTACCTAGCAGAAGAGTATTTTAAAAAACCCGTTATCGTCACAAATTATCCAAAAGAACTTAAAGCTTTTTACATGCGTAATAACGACGACGGCAAAACAGTTGCTGCCATGGATGTGTTGGTTCCACGTATTGGTGAAATCATCGGAGGCTCTCAAAGAGAGGATCGCTTATCTGTTTTAGAAGAAAAAATCCAAGCTAAAGGAATGTCTCTTGATCCTTACAGCTGGTACTTAGATTTAAGACGTTATGGGTCTGTTCCTCATGCAGGTTTTGGCCTTGGATTCGAAAGACTCGTTCAATTTGCTACAGGCATAGAAAACATCCGTGATGCTATCGCTTTCCCACGAGTTCCTCACTTTGCAGAATTTTAAATATTGAGACCTTTGAAAAAATCATCCCTTTTCTTTAAAAAGAAGAAAAGGGATCTCTTTCAAAGGTTTTTGTATTTATGCGCATCAAATTCATCTCAAAACTCTTGCTCCTACTAGCAATAGTCTCCCTGCATGCAGACCAAAACTCTTTACAACCTCTAGATTGTGGCGACTACACATTTTCGCGTATAGGCATTCAACATCTTGAACATAAAGGGATGGGTTTTAATCAAGGGTATTCGACAGTCTCATTATTTGCTGCCCCTCTGACTCAAACTCTCCCTTTTATTGATGGAAGACTCCACGTATTTAACAGTGGAGAACTTGCAGCCAATGGTGGATTTGGACTAAGATATTCCAATAAAAAAGAAACCTTTCTTATAGGTTTTAATACTTATTACGATTATAGACACCACGAGAATCTTACAACTCAGCAAATCTCTGGAGGAATAGAATTTCTAAGTCGTAGGTTTGATTTTCGTCTTAATGGCTATTACCCTTTCTATGAAAAATATAAAGTAAAACTAAACCCCTTCACTAATAGACAAACACTACGCTACGCCCTTGCTTCAGCTGATACATCGTTAGGAATTACACTTCCTGCACCTTGTGATGAAATTGGTCTTTATTTAGAACTTGGATATTACTACCTCTTTGACCAAAGGGCTTACTATGGCAATTCAAACTTCAATACAAAAGGCTCTTCTTCTATAGGCAGTAGTTCAGGTGGTAGGGCAAGGCTTAACTGCAACCCAACAGACTATATTGGCTTTGGTGTTGAATATACATTCGATCATTTGTTTGGTAGCCGCTTTAATGGGTTTTTAGCATTCAATATCCCACTTGGCCCGAAAAAACTTTTACACTCTACAAAAAATCGATATCCTTACGAAAAATCCCCTTGTGATCTTCACTATGAATGGAAAAAAATTCAAACACAGTCTGTATTAAGAAACCCGATTATCCCCATGATCACAAAACGCAAAAGCGTATAAATTAAATAAGTTAGAATTTCAATTCACATTATGCAAAAAGTCTAATGATGCATTGCCAACTAAATGATAGGAACCTTCCATGTAAAGCGCTTTTTTTATTTGTTTCTCTCTATAGCGCCTTGTACATGCCTCCACAGAATTCTCTATTGCTTTTTCACAAGCTTGCAGCTCTTGCTGATAACACCTTTTTTTTTCTTTAAAAAGCGATACGAGATCTTCTATATTAAGTAAAATGACCCCGGATGTTTTAGCTAAAGCTGGATCTAAACTTCTAGGAATACTCAAATCAAACATCAAGACCTTCTCATCTGTAGTTCGATGAGATTTTGTAAGGATATACCCATCTTGCTTAGTAGCTGAAATAACCACATCATACCCTTGCCAATTTTGCAGACATCTATCGGAGTGCATCTTTAAAGAAGGATACCTTTTTAAAAGATTGACATCCACTCCACGTCTAGAATAAAGCATAATCTCGCAAAAAGGCTGAGTAATAACCAGGGCAAGTATTTTACGGTTCATCTGTGAATTGCCGATAAAAAGTACCTTCTTACTCGATAAATCCTTAAGTAAGGTTTTAATCTGTAAAAGAAGAATATCCTCAAGCTGGCTTCCTCTTTTTGCATAGTTGTAAAAAGATCTTACATGTTTACTAATGTGTAAACTTTTTTGAAAAAGATAATGTAATAACGAGGATAAGCTACATTGCATTCTTGTTTTTTCATAGGCGAGCTTTACCTGCCTTTGAACATCTGACTCCCCGACTAAAGCGCTGTCTAAACCAGAAGAAACCTTTACAAGATGCAAAAACACATCCTCCCCAAAATACGAATAAAGGACATGCTCAAACACTAACTGCATTTTCTTTCTTAAAAAAGATAAAATCACACCATGAATATGAGCAATCTCTTGACCCGCAAAGTAAATTTCCACACGATTGCAAGTCGATAGCAAAACATACGAAAATCCAGAGTACACTTCCCTTTGCCCAAACACCTTCTCAAAAGCTTTTGTTAAAGCCTCCCTAAGATACAAAGGACATGATTTGTGATTAACCCCCAATACCCCTATTTCCATGACACCATAAGCCTTTTTTTTCTAAAGAATCGTTATAGAGGATAAAAAAAAAACTTTCTAGAGAAATTCTGATATTTAAGAATAGTTTCTTCATTACATCCTACTTCAAATCCTCATCATAAAATTTAAAAGCAAAGTGTTTTGATTTCTCTCAAACAAACCAATATTGACAATTGCAAAAAATCACTAATTCATATTAAAATTAGCGCGTTTTATTTAATATTCATCTTAATAAAAAAGGTTTCTATGGCGATACAATTAAAGACAGTACAACTAAAAGATTTATCATTTATGTTTGAAAATGATTATATAAATGTTACTCAAAAAATTAGTCTGTGTTTATTGGAAAATCCTGATGCTTTAAAAGCGTTGGTCTTAAAATGTTTGGGAGAAAACCCCATAGGCAACTTCCAGAGGTTCTACATCTCTGAACTTCAAAAATATAATCTTCTAGAAGCTAACGAAAGTGTTGTTCCAAATGTGCGTCAATGGATTATAGCTGGCTCAACCTATTCAGCCACCAAAATCATTTTTAGCAATCCAAAAATTGCTATTAGACCTCTATGGATTGATAGGACTATTTTGACATCCTCCGCTCCCTAAAGAAAGAGGATTCCTACGGCGCCCAACTTAGTTATCGAAGGGTAGCTTCGGAGGGTGCTTTCGACCTGTTCTTTCGAACCTTTCGCCAGGCACTCATGTCGAAAGTCTTGCCTGCAGGTGATCTTGCAATGATTTTTTAGACACTAAGAATGCGTAAACATTTTTACTTCCCA
>JBAWWQ010000013.1:0-14634 GCA_037146655.1 Chlamydiota bacterium
AAAAAATATTTCGTAACTCCTACACGAACCCCCCAGTCCCATCCAAATCCTAAATTTTTCATAGAACCAGAAATAGGATAATAACCCTGATCTAAAACTAAAGCCCAGTCAACTCCACCAGATTTTGCATGCCATAATAAAAGCTCTATATCCATAGCCCAGCCATAATCAAGAGACTTATTATCCTTGTTAGAAAAAACAGCTCCCATACTCCCTGCACTATTTTTAGCAAGAATCTGATGCATTTGCTGCTCTAACTGACGAAGTCTACTATCATTACTTTCAATAGAAAAAGCTTCATAGCTCAAACAAATAAATGAAATTAAACCTAACAATTTATTTTTGGACATTAAAAACCTAATTTTTAAAACGAGCTTTAATTTTTAAATAAAGCTGTCTGCAAATTAAAGCAATAAATAAAAAAGTCGCACCTTTTAAGGGGTGCGACAAATGAAAAGAAGTTATGCTAAATTAGAAACTATAAAGAACCTTAAGATTAAGTCCATAAAAACCAATATCTTCAGAATATCTATTAAATAAAAGTCGTACAGATGATCCTGCAACATTGGTGGTGGTTGCTTCTTGATTAATAGTTTGATTAGCTCTCCAGAAATAATTAAATTCCCAATTTAAGGATAGGTCGATATGTTGCTTCTTATTCCTAATATAGTCTCCCCAACCAAATCCTACAACCACACGACTATAAGGGACTAACTTATGTGTACTTCCATTTAACGCAACTTCTTCTACCGTAGAGGTTGTCCCCGTAGGTAAAATATCAATAACTTGAGTCTGTTTTAAATCAAAATACCCTTCCAATAGAGCCCCCTCTATCGTCGTGTGTAATCGCATTTTTTTAGGTAAATGCCAAAAAAGATCAAGTCCAGCTTGTGGTCCAATACCCCAGAGTTTGTTTGTATCTTTTAATTTTGTAATAACTGTACCCGCAATTGGGGTAAAGGTATTTAATGCATTCACATAAACTGATGTATCTAAATAGTCCTTAAGATCTAACCAAACAGTTTTAATTGCTAATTCAGGATGGATAGATACTCTTTTGCTTACAAAATAATGTTTTCTTAAAGACAGATCAATCGCATTATAAAATACTTTTGTTTTAAACGATCCAGACGAAGTCCCTGTCGGACCTGGTACACCTGGCAAACTATCTGTACCTACTGGAGTTGAAAAAGGACTCGCAATATTTTGAGTTCCTGAGGTTTTATAATAAGTATAAACTAAATCAAGATCCCAATTGTCATATTGAAATGATTTTCCAAACCCTACACGAAATCCAGGAGACCAGTGAAATCCTAAATTGATCATATCTCCATCACATGGGTAAACACCTTGATTTAAAGCTAAAACCCAATCCATAGCCCCTGATTTAATATGCCAAACCAAAAGCTCCGCATCAATATGCCATCCATAATCATTAACTACAGGCGCCATGGGTGCAAACACAGCTCCAGCTGTCCCTGCGGCATTTTTCATATAAACAGTTTGAATTTCGGCTTCTAATTGAGTTAATCTATCATCAATATCTGAAGATTCAGTTGATGTTGCAATATTATCTTGTGATGTTGAAGATTCTTGAGAAGGCGATGGAGTCGTTGCATTTGACTGCATATCATCTGTTGAAGATTCATCCACTGAATCTGTTTCACTTCCATCTAAATCATCTGATGATAAAATATTTTCTTGTATTTGAGTTAAGCTCTGCTCCTGTGCAGAATCCGCAAGCAACCAACTAAAACTAGTAGTCGCTATGAATGAATATAACAAAAACTTATACACAACTTACCTGGGTTCGACCGTTGATGATATTTTATAAATAATCTCTATGTAGTCATATATCTTTTACGATTATGGATACAAGATAAATATTCCTTTTTTACTCCGTTTTTTTAAATAATAGAGTTCTCGATATGTTTTTTTAGGCTGCTTAAAAAATTGCATCCATAAATTCCATCTATTACACGATGATCAAACGTTAATGAGATATAAATCATAGATCTTACACCAAAAGTATCATCTTTTAACACGACAACTCTTTTTGCAAGGGCTCCAATCCCAACAATTGCAACTTCTGGAAAACGAATAATCGGAATTCCCATTAAAGTTCCTGTCATCCCAAAGTTTGTCATTGTAATAGTCCCCTCTTTTGTATCAATCACTTTTAACTCACCATTTCTAGCCTTCAAAGCAAGTTCTGATAAAGTTTTAGCTATCTGCTCAAGGTTAAGTTTATGACAATCTTTAATAACAGGGACCATAATCCCCTGATCTACACTAACAGCAATCCCCAAATTCACAAATTTTTTCATTAAAATCGTATCATCATCTAAGGAAGAGTTAATCAAAGGAAATTCTAATACAGCTTGTGCTATTGCTTGCGCAACAAAACTTGTCAAAGTAATTTTAAAGCCATGCCTTTTAAAAAAGGATTCTTTCTCTTTTTCTAAATATTTTACAATATCTGTCACATCCACTTCGGTAATTAAGCTTGCGTGAGGTGCTTCATAAAAAGACTTCACCATGTTTTCTGCTATCGCCTTACGCATTGTGGACATTTTTATTTTTTCAATCGATTCATAAGACTCTTTTGAAGAGTTTAAATCTTTTTTACCCTTTTTAAGTAAATATCTTTCTACGTCTTGTTTAGAAACTCGTCCACCAAGACCACTACCCTCAAGAGTCTCTAATTCACTCATACTAAGACCATTTTCTAAAGCTACTCGAATAACAACAGGCGAAAAAAAGGAAGATTTATCTTGTTTGAAAGTAAATTCTTCTTGTTTGCTTGCAAGATCTACTTTTTCTCTTTCTTGCCCAGAAGCTTCCCCTGTTACAATAATAGCTAAAGTCTCTCCAACTTGAATTTCTTCATCTGGCAAAGCGACAATTTTCTCTAAAACACCAGATACTGTGGAGGGGATTTCACTATTGACTTTATCTGTTGTGACTTCTAAAAGAAGCTCTTCTTCTTGAACGAAATCTCCCACTTGTTTAAACCATTTTACAACGGTTGCACTGACAATACTTTCTCCAAGCTTTGGTAAAACAATTTTAATCTCTTTTCCCATTTATCTATTCCTTAATATTATCGCTTATCTCTAAGTAGTGAGCACACGATATGATTGTTTTTCAAATTGTTGTTCTTTTTTAGCCACATATAAAGTTGCCACAGCATCCCCTAAAATATTTGTAACAGTAGACATCATTTCCCTTAATCGATCTACCCCTGCAACTAAAGCAATCCCTTCCAAAGGAAGACCTATTGCATTGAGTACAACTGAAAGCATAATCAGTCCGGTTCCTGGAATTCCTGCAGCTCCAATTGCTGACATCAATGCTGTTGTAAATAAAATAGCGATTTTAAACCAAGTCATTTCTATATGATAGGCTTGCGCAATAAATATAGCCGCTACAGCTTGACCTATCGCTGCTCCATTCATATTAATCGTTGAACCAAGAGCCATCACTACAGCCGATAATTCTTTAGATACACCTAGTCGCTGCCTTATACATTCTAAAGATACTGGTAAAGTTGCGGCGCTACTGCATGTCGTTATCGCCACAAGAATAGCTTCTTTCATCCCCTGAAAAAAAGAGACCAATCTAATTCCTATGAGATACTTTAAAACCAAACCAAATACAGCAAAAATCTGAATAAAACAGCAAAGATAATTACAAGCAATCACAAGTAGCAGCGGTAGTACAACCTTCCAACCAATTGCAGATACTGCAGAAGCCATTAAAACAAATACTCCATAAGGAGCACACTTCATCACAAGGTTTGTCAAAATACACATGACATCATTTGTCGATTCAATAACACCCAACACTTTTTGACCTTTTTCTCCAGCTATCACCATAGCTACAGCAAATAAAACAGCAAACACAATAATTTGCAAAATATTCCCATTTGCAAAAGCAGCAATAGGGTTAGAAGGAATTGCTCCTAAAATGAATTCAAGCAGATGGTTTTCAGAAACAGATGTTATGACTTCACGAGCCACTAAATGCAAGCCTTGTCCTGGTTTGATCCAAGAAGTTATCGCAACACCTAAAGTAATCGCAACACTTGTAGAAAGAGCAAAAAAACTAAAAGAATACACTCCAATACGACCTAGCTTCTTAGGGTCATTAATATGACAAATGCCTGTAACTAAGGAACAAAAAATCAAAAGACCGACGAGCATTTTTAAAAGATCTATAAATCCTTTACCAAGTAATCCTAGATGATCTGTAATTCTAGGTTGATAAGGAATCATCCAGTCGGCCCCACTGATTAGGAGTCCAAAAACAACCCCTAACACAAGACTGATCATCATTTTCATCCATGGCTTCATGTTTTCATCCTTTTTTGCTTTGCTAATTGAAGAATTTTCTGCTTAAGTGTTCTATAGTGGTTCTGTCCATGAACAATTGTGAGCTCACTTTCTAAATAACTAATTGGAAGCTCTCTTTTTATGTCCTGTATTTTATAAAAATCTTTTGCCGTACATAAAAGTAATTCTGCTTGTTTTCGCTGGCACTGATCACTAAATAGTTCCCACTGTTTTAAACTGGGGGTGGCGTGATCATTCAAAACTAATGTAGCAACAATTTCTGCACCTAATTGCTCAAGAGAGCTAATATATGCCTGTGGATTTCCTAACCCGCAAAACACACCAAGTTTTTTTCCTTTCATTTGATCTAAACCCCAATTTCTATCCCCTACAATTCTTCGTGGCACCATCTGAGCACCCATAATCTTAGCCGAAGTATAGGGAGCAAGCTGCTCACATAGCCTATCAAAACAATGCCCTTGTACTTGTGTAATACAAATAAATTGTGCCTCTTTTAATCTTGTAGGAGACTCTCGTAGATAACCACGTGGTAAATAATAATCGTAACCAAAAAGGTTATCTGCGCTCATTAAAATAATGGATAAATCTTTTTTAAGAGATTTCATCTGAAATCCATCATCTAAAAGAGCAATTTGAAGCTCTTTTTTTCTGGCTATTTCAAGTGCTAAAAATCGATTTTTACTAACAAAGACATGAACATCTGGATGCTGTTTTTTTAAAAGATAAGGCTCATCCCCACAGTAAGTGGCTTGAACGAGGCGACCATATTGATCTAAAGGAGTTATAACGTCATATTTAGACACTCCTTGAGCTTTATATCCTGTAGAAATAATAGCTAATTTTGCAAGAGACTTTAAATCTTGTATTAAAAGATTTACAAAAGGGGTTTTTCCTGTACCACCTGCTGTAATATTTCCAATACAAACAACTGGCAAAATCGCCTTTCTACTCTTTTTCCATCCTCTATCATAAAAATATGCACGTACATTCACGATGCTTTGAAAACATTTACTTAAAACATAAAGGGTAGCTTTTTGAAAGCGATCCCCTATAGAACGAGAGTCTCTTTCTATACATTGAACGACTTGTTTCTCCAAGCGATCAAAGATAGGGTCAAAAAAACTCTTCATGAAAAAGCCCTTAGAGAAACAACGGCTTGCTGTTGAATCCTTTGATGATGCTGTTCTAATTTTTTCTCTACCATTTCGATCATAATATGAATAGCTGTCATATGAGCTTCTTGAACACGATCAGAATATTTAAATCCCTTTACAATCCATTCTAAATCAGCAACCCCTTTAAGCAATCCACCCTCTTTCCCTAAAAAAGCTATTGTTTTGATCTTTAATCTTTTTGCTGTCGTCATAGCTTCAACAATATTTTGAGAATTCCCACTTGTAGTAAGAGCTATAAAAATATCTTCTGGTCGAGCTAAAGCTTCTAATGACCTTGAAAACACTTTAGAAAATCCTACATCATTTCCAACACAGCTCATATGTCCAGGATCTGATAAAGCAATAGCTGCTAAAGCTTGTCTTGGATTTCGATAAAATCCTGTTAATTCTTCTGCAAAATGCATAGCATCACATAAGCTTCCCCCATTACCTGCTATCAAAATTTTACCACCCTGTTGGTAACACTGTGCAATCATGGAAGATCCTTGATCAATAAACATAAGTGCTTCTTCTTGCAAAAGAGATTCAATTGCTTGAACACCCTCTCGAGCAGAAGCTAAAATAGCATCTCTCATTTTTTACCTACGATTTTTCGTGAGGACACATATATACGTGAAAAAAAAGAAAAAATCTAGCACTTCAAAACACTTTTAATAATCATTTGAACTTTTGTAACCGGATGAACAAATTCAACACGTATGTGTTGAAGCTTTATATGTTGGTTAGGATACTCAAGTGAACTTCCATATTTGCTATCTCCCAAGATCGGGTGCCCTATAGCACTTAGTTGAGCACGAATCTGGTGGTATCGACCACTTTCTAATTGAATTTCCAAGCAAGAACTTTCTTTATCTGATTGAATCACTGTATAAGTTAAAATAGCTTCTTGAGCATTTGGATCACTTTCTTTAGCAAGATGGGTTCTATACTCTCCTTTTTTAAGAAAATGGCAAAGCCTTTGCTCTCTACCTTCCATCCTTCCATGTACTTGGGCGCGATAAATTTTAATAAAATCTCTTTTCCTCATTTGATCATTCATACGAGAAAGAGCTTTAGATGTTTTAGCAAAAATAACAATCCCACTCACATCTTTATCTAATCGATGCACAGCATGTAAAAACACCTCTCCTTCCTTGTGATAGGTCTTTTTTATATAAATTTTTGCTCTTGTTTCTAAAGAATCTTTATGCTCAAGGCTTGGCTGAGTTGAAAGCCCTGCTGGTTTATCCAAAATAAGCAAATGATTATCTTCAAATAAAATGGATACCGTCATTTCAGTCTTTGCCTAACCACTTCATAAAGCATAAGTGTTGTAGCTGCTGCTACATTCAAAGAATCTGCAATACCGAGCATAGGTATTTTCACTTGAATATCTGCCTTTTGCATAATATCATCCGATAAGCCAAGCTGCTCTGTACCCATAGCAATTGCAATAGCTCCTTGAAAATCCACTTCTGTGAATTTTTTTTCTGCATGAGGTGTAGCCGCAACAAGCTGTATCCCTTTTTCTTTTAAAAGGGTTAACGCTTCCTCCATAGAACACTCTAAAAAAGGAACTGTAAATAACGTACCAATACTAGCGCGTACCACATTTGGATTAAACACATCCGCTTTTGGATCGCAAACAAGCACCCCATGGACACCTGCAGCATCACAAGAACGTAAAATAGATCCTAAGTTCCCAGGCTTTTCTATAGCTTCAGCAAGTAGTAAAAAAGGTTGAGTATGACCTGCTCTTTTTTGATAAGCCTCAGAAAACTCTTGCAAACTTTTTCTTTTAATAGGTGCAATAGCAAGCAATCCATCTGGCCTATCTCGATAACTGCATTTTTCAAAAAGATGTCTTGGCAGCTGATAGAGAGTTGCCTTCTTACCGATTTCTAAAATAAGTTTTGTTTCTTGAGTTCCTAAAAAAAGTTCTTCACAAAAAAACAAGGCCTCTATTGGATACCCCATCTTTTGTCCTCTTGCAATCTCTCGATAACCTTCAATCAAAAACTGCTTATCTTTTTCTCTAGTTTTTTTATCTCTTAAAGCTACAAGCTGCTTTATTTTTGGATTCTGCGCACTTGTAATAGGGAAAGCATTATACATAAGACCACCTTGCATACGAACCTAAAGGAAGTGCTACTGTTTTTTCACCAGGAATCAACATCTCACCTGATTCTATTTTGCCTTGCATTCCCATAGTCTCTTCTAATAAATATCTCATTACACATGGGGTAAACCCAGGTGTATGACAGGTAAATACAATAAATAACGGATTTGGAGTCAGCACTTGTTTACATCTATCTAAAAGCTCTAAGAGATCTCTTTCTATCTTAAACACTTCTCCTTGGTTGCCTTTACCAAAACTTGGGGGATCAAGCAAGATAGCATCATAGAATGACCCTCTTTTTTCTTCGCGTTTTAAAAATTTTGTCACATCATCAACAATCCAGCGAATAGGTGCTTTTTCTAAATGATTTAACTCTGCATTTTCTGTAGCCCAACTAACAGATTTTTTTGAAGCATCTAAATGACACACTTTAGCACCGCACTGTGCAAGTTTTAATGTTGCTGCACCGCTATAAGCGAATAAATTTAAAACATTAATAGGCCTTGCCGCCTGCTTAATCAGATGTTCCATCCAAGACCAAAGCTCATAATGTTCTGGAAAAATTCCTAAATGACCAAAATCTGTCGGAGACACTTTAAAAAGAAGTCCTCCGAGCTCAATGGTCCACGAAAAAGGAAGTTTTTTATAGAAAATCCAGCGATTTCCATCATCTCTTGTAAATAAAGCATCAGCCATCTTCCAAAGAGCTGGTTGCTTTGGCTTCCATACAGCTTGCGCACAAGGACGAATAAGAACATATTCTCCAAACTTCTCAAGGCGTTTTTGATCGCCTGAGTCTAAAAGGGCATAAGATTTAGATGTCATAACCAGTTACTTATAAAGGCTTAATATTATAGGCAATATGTCTCCATAAAGCCCCTAGCATAAAATTTGCTGTGTATTCTATCACAGAAGCTCTTTTATCTCTTCCTTTTGCTAGAATTTTTCCAATATAAGGTTCTTTCCCTTGCGTTCCTAATCCACACCACACGGTCCCTATAGGCTTTTCCAAAGTGCCACCTGAAGGACCTGCAACACCTGATACAGCTAGAGCAAAATCTGCACCAGAAAGTTTTAATGCCCCTTGAACCATTTCACGAACAACTTGCTCACTAACAGCTCCATAATTTTCTAAAGTTTCTTTTTTAACGCATAGAGAATTTATTTTAATTTGGTCGTGATAACACACAATACTTCCTAAAAAATAAGCAGAAGCACCTGGGATATCTACGAGTTTAGCTGCAAGATGTCCCCCTGTACAAGATTCTGCTAAAACTAAGGTTTTCTTATGTAAGATCATCCACTCTTGAATAACCTCAGCCATAGATTTATCTTCTGTTGAGACAACATAAGTTCCATATTGATTGATAATATAACTCGTGCAAGCTTGAAGAGTTTTTTGTGCATTAGCACTTATTGCAGTTTTCACTTTAAGCTCTATACTTAAAATACCATATCCTGGATAAATACCCTTCTCTACTTCAGGATACCTTCTATCTAACTCACGAAGTAGTGGGTCTAATTGATTTTCAATCAGATGGCATAAATGCAGCGTTTGAACATGCAGGGGCTCATAAACTTTGCAAAGCTGTCTTAGCTGTGGTAGTAGTTGCTCTTCAAACATTGTGATCATCTCAAGCGGAACACCTGGCATCACAAATACACTTTTGCCTTCTTTTTCAAAAAAAAATCCAGGGGCTGTGCCAACACTATTTTTAAGTATTTTAGTATCTACAGGAACTGTAGATTGTTCTTCCAAAGAAGCTAGCTCTTTACCAAACCTGTTAATAAGATCTTCTTTAATAAAGTTATTTAATGCTAGCTTCTTACCAAAAATCTTAGATAAGACATTTTTTGTTTGATCATCAAGAGTGGGTCCTAAACCTCCTGTTGTAAAAACAACAGAGGATCGACTTAAAGCATCTAATAAAGCATGCTCTATTCTAGCTGGATCATCTGGAATAGTTATGTGCTGAAAAACACTGTACCCCTCTTCCGATAATCTTTTAGCTATATAAGAAAAATTAGTATCAACGGTTTTGCCTCCAAGAAGCTCATTCCCGATGGTCACAATTTCGATCTGCATGGTAAACCTCCCATCCGCGACTACGTAGACTACAATAGCTTTGAATCCATGGCAAACATTTTTTGCCTATTTTAAAGGGAGCAATGAGTTTTTCTTGATGTATTAAAAAAGAAGCAGGTTCTGTCTTGCTTCGAGCCCATTTTTGAATTTGTTTAAACATCTGCGTATTAGGATTACTCAAGTCCTTAAGGATCTCTACTGGCTGATAAGTTTTAGGGTCTTGATAAAATTGAGGGAATGAAAACTCTAAACCCCAAGAGAGCCCCTGACTAAGCTGCGCTGTCGTAATAAATTGTTTAGTTTCTTCTACATAATGCCACTGAAACAGCTGAACCCTAATAACTGGGGTCTTCATTTTAATGAGAAATTGCTGGTCTTTGATAGCCATTGCATAAAAAGGGTCTAATGTTTTTGATAACGCTAAAGAAAACCTAGTCTTATCTACCCCTTTTTCTAAAGGATTTTGCAGCCCCTTTATATATTCCCTGTAATGCGCAAGTAAAGTATCAACTTCTATTAAAAGCTCATCACTTTGTCCAATTTTTGCAACATTTACGAAAAAACAAGGAGCAATTAAACTCACAAGCTCTTGCAGCTCTTCTTGGTCTAAAAGCATTCTAACATGGAGCCACTTAGACGCTTGCAATGTCCCCTCTTTACTTAAAGTGCTTATAGCAAAAGGGAAAGTTTTACTCATGACCATATGGACTCATAATATCCATAGGCGATTCTATAGAAGAATGAGCCTTAGGTTTCCATTTTTGGACACAAGCATGAATAAGCAAAAGACCAATACCTACACAGATGCAAGCATCAGCAACGTTAAATACAGGGAACGAATATCCCCAGAGCATAAAATGAATCATATCAATCACATGCCCATAAACAAAAGAATCTATAACATTGCCTAAGGCTCCTGCTATAATCATACATAGAGGGACCTGACGAAATTTTATCTGATTGAAAAAAACAAGGTGCCCACACAAACACAAAATTGCAAAAATTCTTAAGACAACAAGTGTCGTATGATGAGAAGCTACAATACCCCAAGGGCCTCCACGATTTGTAACATGATTAATAGACAAATCGATCCCTAAAATATTTTCAAAAACAGGGATGCCTCCATAAGGATAAATGGGTGCAGACCACATCATCAAAGCAACATTTGCATGTGTAAGAGCCTTTGTGACAACATCCAAAGCAAGCAATATCCCTATATATAAAAATAAACGGAAAGCTCTTGCTGGCGAAATAGTCATAAAAGTCCCTTTTCAAATTTTTCCTGTGAATCCACAGTCATTGTTGCGTAAGGAATTGCCTCTAGCCTCTTAATTGGAATTTCTTTACCACTAATATCACAAAGGCCATATGTCCCTTCTTCAATTTTTTCAAGAGCTCTTTCTACTTGACGTAGCACTAAAGATTCTCTATTTGAAATCTCTAAATTAACTGTTCTACCAAAATCATCTGTTCCTTCATCAGCTTGATGCTGAGAATAGCCTTTTGTTTGATCTATATCTTTTACATCTTGTGTAGTTTCTCGAATGGCACTAGTTAAGTGACTTCTTAAATTCTCAAGACGATTTTGAAACATTGAAATTTGTTCTTTTTTTAACGACATAATGTAGTATCCTATCTATATTTGTTGGGCTATTGTTTTTTCTTTACTGAAGGCTGGAATTTTTCACTAGAATTATTTTTTCAACATCTTTTCATCGGGTGCTAGTCCTTGAATAGCATTCATCAGCTGATCCATATCTTTAAATCTTTTATAGACGCAGGCAAACCGAATATATGCCACAGTATCTAGCTCCTGCAACCTCTTCATTGCTAGTTCCCCTAGCTCTGTTGCAGAAATCTCTCTCAGTTGTCTTCCCGTTAATTCCATAGCAATTTCAGAAGCTAGCTCTCTTACTAAATCGTGACTCACCCTTGTATGACGACAAGCTGCCGCGAGCCCTTTTAATAATTTATCTAAATTAAAATCTTCATAACGTCCATCTCTTTTTTTTACTTGAAGTGTCAAATCAATTGTTTCAAACGTTGTAAAACGTTTTAAACAATTTAGACATTCTCTTCTTCTGCGTATTGCATTCATTTCATTAGCATTGCGCGAATCCGTCACTTTGGACTCTAAATAATGACAAAAAGGACATTTCATGATTTTTTTTTAGTAGTCTATAAACTTTATAAGTATAACAGAATCTTATCTCTAAAATCAAGATTACAAACCATTCAAATATCAAGTCTTTTTATTTTTCTTGAGAGATATCTTTGTTTTGATATAAACTTCTTCTCGAAAGCCCATTATGGAGGAGTGTCCGAGCGGCTTAAGGAGCACGCTTGGAAAGCGTGTAAACGTGAAAACGTTTCGTGGGTTCGAATCCCACCACCTCCGTAGTTTTTTACCCACCTAACAATAAACAACTAAAAAAACCGACTCCGTTTAAAAGGGTTTTTACGTTTGAAAACTACCTATTAAATCGGTTATATAACCTATTATGTAGGTGGTTTATGCTTGAGTATCTTTTTTCTAATAAGAATGTCGAAAAAATTTTAATGTATCTTTGTTTGCATGAGAAAGCCCATGCAACACAACTGCGTCGTTCTTTTAATTCAGCCTTGGATCCAATCCAAAAAACGTTGAAAAAACTGGAGGAGGGAGGGTTACTCGTTAGTTTTTTAGAAGGGAAAACCAGAGTATTTCAATGGAATCCTCGTTATCCTTTTCTGAAAGAAATACAATCTCTTGCGAGCAAAGCGTATAGTTATCTTCCTGTAGACATTCAGCAAGCTCATTTTCAAACTAAAAAAAGAAAACGCCCTCGCAAAACAGGGAAACCTCTGTAGAGTATTATGATAATAGATTTTTCTAAAATTAGCCTGAAAGAATTAGCTTGTTTTGTATGTCAAACTCTTAAGGATCATAATATCGATGCTGTTTTGGTGGTAGGAGCCTGCGTATCTATCTACAGTGAAAATAAATATCAATCTATGGATGTTGATTTTGCTACTTATGTAGAATTGAAACCGATAAAAAAAGTACTTAACTAGTACGGATTTAAAAGACTAGGAAGATCTTTTACTCATAAGAATTGTCCTTATCTAGTGGATTTTGTGAATCCATCTATAACTGTAGGATGGGAAGCTGTTCATGAGTTCAATACTTTAAAGACGACAGTTGGAGTGTTGCAGTTGCTTTCTCCTATCGACTGTGTAAAAGATAAATTGGCATCTTTCTTTCATTGGAATGATATGCAAGCTTTGGATCAAGCTATTCTTGTAGCAAGCGGACATACCATTGATATAAAGAACCTTCAATAATGGGCAAAAACCGAAGGTTATTCGGATAAATTCAAGGAGTTTTTAAAGAATTATCAGAATCATACGCGTTAAAGATTTTAAATCTTAATCCTTTTACAACAATTTTATTGCGAATCTTTAGTCGCGTGGCAATACCATCAGATAAAAAAGACTCGAATTCGTCGAAGCCATATCCTATTTTTTAAAAATAATTCTACCGATTTAAAATCCATATTGCAAGATTGAGAGAGCTTGCATAAAGGGTCCAAAAAAAATAGGGAATTAACAATGCCGCCGCTATCTTATTAAGTTTGGCAAAATCAACTATATTTTTCCCAATCAAGATCAATAACACAAAAATATCCAAAAGACCAAGCCCTGGATTTTTAAGAAAAAAGAAAAAATAGGTCCATAAGAAGTTGCAAAATAATTGAAAACCGTAAAAAACGAATGCAGCTCCCCTTGCTGTAGAAGGTCTAACTTTTATAAAAATAAGCCAACCTGAAATAGCAATCATAATATAAAGAATCGTCCAGGCCACTCCAAATACCCAAGAAGGAGGATTCCATGAGGGTTTTTTAAGCGTATGGTACCAATCTCCCACAGAGCTCATAGTAAAATAATGACCCCCGTACTCTATTAATAAAACAAGAAATAAAAACCCACAAAGAGCCAATATTTTTTTCGATATACTGCTTGTACCATTCATCTTTAACCAACTTGGGTATTCTTTCTGTTTATACTTGGATAAAACTGTTATTTAAAGAAAAAAGCAAGCTATAAAAATTGGTTTACTGCACTTAAAAGTTAAACTGGCCGATGCCTTGAAATCATAAACTTTTTAAGTTCTTTTCGAATTTCCTCATAATATATCCTGTTTTGTCTTAACTTTTCTATAACAGCATTCATCGTGCTGGTAATCTGTTTTTCAATTTCGCCTAAGCTATATAAAGCCATGTTAACTGCAAGAAATTTTTCTTTAACACTATCCAACGCATAGAGATCCTGTGTTAAATCTCGAATATAACTATCCTCCCTCAAGAATTTGTCCTCAAATTCTTTATTTTGACTTTCTAGTTCCATAGAGTTTCCCTATTTAAAAAAAGTTCAGGATTTTCTTTATCTATTTAGATATAATCACCAACAAGAATAATTACAAAAGACATCCCACACTGTTTAAACTTTAATTATTCCTAAAAACCACTCATTTAACCATGATTAATATTTAAAAAATACCTAAAAAGGTGTTTTTAAACAACAAAAGATTTTTTATGGATGCAAAAAAACTAGGAAAAAAAATCAAGCTTGCTAGAGTAGAAAAAGATATGACCCAAGCAGATCTTGGAAAAGTAACTGGGCTTTTACAAAAAAGCATCTCTCTTTATGAGACTGGGCAAGCTCTTCCCAATCTAGAAACATTAGAAAAAATAGCCAAGGCCCTGGAAAAATCTTTTGGATATTTTTTAGACACGTAAATTCCTGATAAATTCTTATATTTTTTAACACCAAACTTCCATAATTTTGATCCTAACACAAATAAAAATTAAGAGATTTAGATGTAAAATTCTTGTTTATTTTTGGATCGGTTGCACAACGATTCTAATATACTTTGTGATG
>JBAWWQ010000014.1:0-14601 GCA_037146655.1 Chlamydiota bacterium
GACTGTAGGGAGCGCTGGGTAATGGCACTTTTTCCATTTTTTCCCACTTCCACAAAAGCAGGGATCATTTCTCGAAATCATCTAACATCCTTTTTTAACCTTTAATTATAAGATCTAACTAATTAAATGGAAGGATAATGCACCTTTTTTAAGATAAGTCCATGAGCGGGCGCAGTAACACCACTATCTGTTCGTTTTTTGTTATTTAAGATCTGTAGTAAGTGATTTAAAGGGATTTTATTGCAACCGATGTAGCAAAGTGTTCCTGCTAGATTACGAGCCATTTTATAAAGAAAACGATCTCCTATCATATGGATATAAAAATCACCGCCATTTTGTGTAATATCAATTGAGAAAATTTCTCGAACAGTAGTTTTGTGAGGGGGTTGACGGGCATTTGTGAATGCTTGGAAATCGTGACGTCCTATCAAAAGCTTGCTAGCTTCTTGCATGAGAACTAGGTCCAAGACTTGAGGGAAATGCCATGCAAAATGACGTTTAAAAGGAGATCCCCAAGGCTCTGTAGTGATCGTATAGAGATACTCTTTAGATGTGCAGTCTAAACTTGGATGGAAGGAGTCGGTTGCATAAGTGACACTTGTAACCCGGATATCTTGTGGAAGTAACTGATTTAAGCTTGTGTGAAGGCGAGTTAAGTCTAGTGAGGTTTTATCTGTATAGCAATTAACGATTTGATTGTCTGCATGTACACCTGCATCTGTTCGACTAGCAGCTTGCAAAACGATAGGATGTTGCAAAATTGTGGATAGGGCTTTTTCAAGAGCATCTTCAATAGAGGGACCTTGCTGAGTTTTTTGCCAGCCATAATAACAAGTTCCATCATAGCAAAGATGAAAAAGGAGGTTGCGACGCATAAAGCATTAATGTGTTAGTTTACAATCTACAAAGCCGCCAACTCCATCTAGAAACATTTGGATGGCGATTAAAATTAAGATAAGCCCCATAAGCCTTTCTAACGCACTTAAACCTCGTTTTCCTAAAATTCTATTTAAGAAAGGAGCTGTTAGCAGGATGAGTGTAGAGCATACCCAGGCAATGCCTATGCCTACTAGGGTATAATAAACAGGGATGCTTTGTCGAGAATAAATCATGACAGCAGCTAAAATGGCAGGGCCTGCTATCAGAGGAATAGCTAAAGGGACAACGAGAGGTTCTTCATGCAAAATAATAGGATTTTCTTGATTTCCACTTGGAAAAATCATTTTCAGAGCAATTAAGAATAAAATAATACCCCCTGAAATACGGACAGTTTGTTCTGAAATCCCTAAAGCCTGTAAAAAGACATCTCCAATAAAATAGAATAGGAGAATAAGGGCCAAGGCAATTACGAGCTCTCGTATAATAATAATGCGCTGTTTTGCTGGGGAAAATTGCTTAAGTAAAGAAATAAATATAGGAACGTTGCCGATTGCATCCATTAAGAAAAAAAGGGATAAGCTTATGGTAAAGATAGGATGATATAAAAAACTCATAGTAGGGGTCTGATTTGATGGGTTTGAAGATAGTTTATAAGATCAGAGTTTGTTAAAACGTCTTGAATTATAGGGGTAATTTCTTTGGCATAGTGATTAAGAAAGACAAGGTGCTGAGAGCTCTCAGAACCAATAGCGTAATCAGCTTCATCAGAAGCTGCTAGCATAGCTTCTTTTAGTATATAGTAGCGGTGAGCTTTTTGGAGTGCTTGAGGTTCAATAAGTGTTTGGGTGTTTATAAAGTCAGGGGAGTGTAAGCAGCTATTAAAAATTTCAATGATTATAGAATTGCTTTCTGTAACGTGAGGAAGTGTAAGGGGTGCATGCAGGGGATGGGTGGCAGGAGCTATATTGGATGGCATAAATATCTCATAAATGAAAAATTATTAAAAATGCAGATGTTTTAAAAGACATACCAAAAAAACCAATAAAAATCTACAAAGCTTTAGAAGCTTCCTGAGCAATGTGAAGGAAAATCTTTTTAATGGTCTTCACTTGCGAAGCACAAAGAGGAGATAAGAGAAAATAAAAATCATGATTTTTTTTAAAAGCAGATTTAGTCCAGTTGGCAGATCCTAAAATAAAGCAAGTGTCATCTACAAGCATCATTTTATGATGCAGAAGCTGCTTGCCTTGGCTGAAATATAAAGGAACGTTGGCTTCCAATAGGGTTTTAACAGCCTTTGCAGAAGCTCCCTTAGCGCTTGTATGATCCAAGAAGATCTGGACTTTTACACCTTTTTTATGAGTATGAATAATTGCTTGGATAAGTTCAGGGTGAGTTAGGGTGAACATCGCAATAGATAAAGAGTTTTTAGCATTTTCAATTTTATCCCTAATGGTTTCTGTAGGGGCATTGCCTTGATAAGGGAGCATCCAAAGTTGCAGCTCTTGGCCTTGTATAGAAAATGTTTGATGGCTACGATTTTTGTTTTTGCGCTTTTGATCCATCGCTTGAGTGTACTCTTGTAGATAGGCGGCAAGAGGTGGACTATAAAAACCTACAATCACATTATCGTGCATAGAAAGAGATTCATAAGTCATGTTGGCTGTACCTAAAAATACAGTTGTATTATCTACAATAAGAATTTTTTCATGCATAAGGCCAGAGGATTCAACACCTTGCCATTGAAGAAGGGGTTTTAAGTATTTAAGGGAGCTTGGGATTGACTTACTATCAGAAAGAATGGTACAAGTTTTTAGTTCAGCATTTTTTTTAAGTAACATAGATAAAACAGCTTCATCACTTAATGCATAGGTATGCAAAATGACACTGAGCTTTGCTGATTTAATTGATTGCAAGACGATATGTCGTAAAGAGTGATTGAGATGGTTGGAGTAAAAAACGATATTGTTTTTCACTCCAGGACAACGAATATAGATAAAAGGATAAATAACTGCGGAAAAGAAAATAAAAGCACAAATAACAGAGATGATGAAGCAGGTTAAATGTAGCTTTTTTTTCACTGCACAGGCAGAAATTAAATCTTTTGACCTTGCTCTCTTAAGTCTTTAACGATAGTTGCTAGGCCTAGCTTGTCGATATTACGCATCCCTTTGATGCAAAGCTTTAACGTAATAAAACGATTTTCTTCAGAGAACCAAAAACGTTTTGTAACAAGGTTTGGTAGAAAACGACGTTTTGTTTTACCTGTAATATTAAGACCGATACCTTTTTTCTTTTTAGCGATACCGCGAATTGTGTACTTACGTCCTTGAGCTGGTTTTTTTCCAGTAACTTGACAGACTCTAGCCATGATAGTTTAGCTCCTTAACAAACTTTTTGCATTAGCATATCAGGATGCTAAGATATTTCTCAAGGAAGACTTTATAGCAATAGTCGCTATAGTCAAAAAAATTCAAAGGTTACTTGGTCTAATAAAAAAGGGAGCATTTTTAAGTTTTCAGCAGAGAGGATTTCTAATATTTTTTGATATATAATGATTTAAAGTATAGGTTGTTGATTCATGATGCAAGGATGGTTATTGGCAATATTTAAAAATTTAAAGTGTCTATAATTAAATATTTAAGATAAAAAAAAAGATGTTACATCTAGTTAAAATAGACTTAATGTTAAAATGGGCACAATTATTATCAATAAGGTATTTTATATGAGTAATCGTACACAACCTCAGACATATGCGCCTGGAACTTTTCAACCAGCGCTATCATTTAATCCATTTAATACTACTGCCAAGCCAACCACAAGTTCTGCTGTTGCAACATCTCCATCTTTTCATAATCCTGCGACCTCTGCTCCAAATTTACAAGGCTTATTCCAACAACGGGTCATTATTAGTAGCACAACTATGCCGAACTTTACAGGACCCACATCTTCTCGTATGTACTCACAGCATGCTCCGAATGGGCAAACTTCATTAGTCCATGCTTTCCAACCACTTTCTACTATCCCTTCAGGAGCCCCATCTTTTCGTCCACCATTCTTCCAAGAACGCACTATGCCTAATATTATAGCAACTCAATTGCCTCAAGCCCCGGCGCAATATACTCTGGCTTCACGTTCCAACCCTTATCAACAATCATCTGTAGCCGATTTACTATTCCCCCCTAAGCCTATTATTAATCCTTACTACTCTCGTGAGAGTCTTATAAACATGTTTATATACGACCCGATTGTTGATGTAACAGCTCTTGTTGACACTGTAATGCCCTTGATCGCCCCTCAGACTTTTCTAGTACAAGCCTTCTTAATTGCCGGTTTCTTCAAAGATCTGACTTTAGAGGAAAGAGATCGGGTTGCAAACTACGCTTATTCTTTCATCACCGCTGATATGGATCCTGAGAAACGTATTACCATTATCAATGCACTCGTAGCTGCGCGTACAGCAGAACATGTAGATATAGCAGTAGCTAGAGCTCATTCTTTAATCAATAGCACAACTTCTACTGCAGATAGAATTGCTATCATCACCACCCAACTTTCTCAAGCAGCAATCGCACATCAACAGACTTTTACTGTGGGCAGATCAAATGCTCAAGAAACCTTTACTGTAGATAGATTAGATTTTCAAGCGAACTCCACCCAACTCCTATTAGACTATTCGAAGAGGATTCTAGCCCACCCTCTGAGAACTCTGCCTTCCATTCGGTATAGAGGTTCTTTAGCTGTTGATGCCGGTGGTGTATTAAGAGATTTTATTTCTAATCTTTTTCTCTCCATTTTTAAGGAACCTATACAGTTACCTATGAAAATTGAAGAGACAGGTTGTATCCCCAAAATTGACAGCTCTCATAACATGGAACTAACGATTCAAATACAGTGTTTCAAAGCTTTTGGGACATTGTTTGGTGCTATTTTATATCGGAATCTTACATTCCCATCAACTAAGCAAATCACCTTAGGATGTTACTTCCATCTTGTTGTATTTAAAATGCTGCATACTCTTTCCCCGCAAGATCTACAGAAAATCCCAGAAAATTTGGTTGATAAAACCAATCTGCATCCAGACGTTCAGAAAAAACTATTGAAACCTTTATTGTTAGACCTGTATCCACATTTATGCCCTCATACAGACTTACTCAATGATGCTTTAAATGATTACTCAACGCCACTTAACATCCCAGGACTCGAAGAAATTTCGAATATGGATCAGTTATTAGAAGGCTATCCTGAAATCACTGATATTGTTTTTGCTATGGCTATTATAGCAAAGGCACTCCACCAGCAATTTAGCTACTCATCTCAACAAGCTCTATGGCCTACCTCTGCACAATTACTCTCTGATCAAATTCAAGGAGTAGCCATTAATAAAAATATCGTGAGAACCGCTTTAAAATGTCCAAGAGAAGATGTTGAGTACCTTAGCCGATTCAATACTTGGATTGATCAAGCATCTGATGGGCAACTTATGAAACTAGTTTTTGCTATCACAGGTTCTAAAACATTACTTCCTAATACAAAATTATACATTAATTTTATTTTTAATCCTGACGCACCATTAGCCTTCCATACCTGTACAAACACTCTTGAAATACCAAGACGTCTCATAACAAACCCACAGTTTAACCAATTGTTAAATCTTTCTATAGAGGATGTCGATTTCAACGATCTGTAACCGATGTGAACACTTAAAAATGCTGTAGTGTTAAGGCTTGGTAGCATCTTTCTTATACGTATAGAAAAATAGTAAAAAGCTTTTTATTTATTTTTTTATCGGTTATGATTCCCCTTTTTCAACCATTTAAGATTAACTAGGAGGATAGGATGGAGCGTGTTTTGGCAATTAAAAGCGGCATAAAAAGTAAGGCTTATATGCTGGGGTTTATTCAGGTAATATTAGGTAGTCTTTTTTTAGCTTTAATGGCTCTTGTAAAAATTCCTTTATATCCTACTCCTGTTACCCTTCAAACTTTAGCGGTTTTTATTCTAGCCTTATCTCTTGGGTCTAAGAAAGGGGCGATGGCGTGCGCACTTTATTTAGTGGAAGCAAGCCTTGGTGCTCCCGTTTTATCCGGGGGGATCAGTAATCCTTTATGGATGATAGGATGTAATGCGGGATTTCTGATAAGTTTCCCTATAGCGGCTTTTGTCATAGGGTTTATGCTTGAAAAAATACACGTTAAAACATTTTTTAAAGTAGTTGGATGTATATTGTGTGGTCAATTTTGTATCGATGTATTAGGACTCAGTGGGCTTTCTCTCTTTTTTGGGGTTCATAAGGCTTTTGCCTTAGGATGTATGCCTTTTGTCCCAAACATGATTATAAAAGTACTTTTAGCAGCATCTGTGTATTCTCCAATTGTCAAGGTTCAAAAAAAATATTTTTGTTAAGAAGGTATTATATGACATCATTAGCAACTATCCCAAGAGTGTTTCCTAAGTTCATAGATCCTATTCATATAACTATCTTATGTGGAAAGCATTTTTAACATGAAAGTTCAGAAGGGCTTATTAGACTTGTCTCTAATTTGTTTGAGAGTAAGTGTATTTCTCGTGTTAATGAAGAGGAGTTAGAGGGTCAGCTCGATGAAGGAGTATTTTCAGATGGAATAAAAACTATGGTTATTTTTCCAGGAGCTAGAACTGTTCGTGATTGGGCATTTACAAAAAGTCTAAAAGCAAAAATTTTAGATAAAAATAAGGTAGGTGAGATTTTGCTAGTGGGTATTTGTGCAGGGGCATTTTTTTTATCGCAAGATATCCAATTTAATACGATGAAAAGGCAACATGATAATTATTTACCAATATTTTCAGGCCAGTGTGTAGGTCCTGTTTTTGCGCAGGTTGAAGATGCTTCTAGAGCAGGATATAGGCTTAATATTACAGATATTAGCCTTATTGGGGCATCGACTATGAAAGTTGCCGTTAGTGGGGCGGGGTATTTTCGGCCATATAGCAGTATGCAAGAAGAGGTCGACTATAAAGTGCTAGCTAGGTATGAATCTATAGAAGATAGCCCCATTGCTGCACTCGCATGTACACCCTTTAAAGGTTGTTTTCATACACTTCTTATTGGACCACATTTTGAATATGAAGCAGATGATTTGCAAAAAATCAAAGAAGATGTTCCAGATGTTAAGCCTATGATTCCTCAGTTAGAAGAAAGTAAAGTGGCTCGGTTAAAAGCGATATATTCTTTTTTTGCTAAGCTAGGATTGAAGTAGCTGTTGCTTTTTTTCCTGTATTCGTCGTAAAAAAAGAATTTTACGTGCGATGAGGTTTACTTTGCAGACACTACATGCGGATTTAGTTGTGATTGGCTCAGGTCCTGCTGGCCAAAAGGCAGCGATGCAAGCAGCTAAACTTGATAAAAAAGTGATTCTTTTGGAGAAAAGCTCCTATATAGGTGGTGCGAGTTTAAATTCTGGAACAATCCCATCTAAATCACTTCGTGAAGCAATTTTAGATCTTACAGATTTTTATAAAAGAAGTTTCTATGCTCAAGAAAAACATGAAAAATCTATTTCTATTAATGATCTGAATTTTAGACTGCATAAAGTTTTAGATGAACAACGAGAGATGCTTCTTCGTCAATTTGTAAAAAATAACATTCAAATCATTCAAGGTAGTGCCTCTTTTGAAGATAGACATACTTTAAAGGTTGTAGATCCAGCGGGGCAGCTGATTTATTATATTAACGCTCAAAAAATCATCATAGCAACAGGGTCAAAGCCAAGAAACCCCCAAGATATTCCATTTGATCGACATAAAGTTTTAGATTCTACAAGACTATTAGATATTGATTGCTTACCTAAAAGCTTGATGGTTCTAGGTGGGGGAATTATTGGAGCAGAGTATGCTAGTTTTTTTGCAGCTTTAGGGACTAAAGTGACTGTGGTTGATAAAAAAGAAAGAATGCTTTCTTTATTAGATTATGAAATTAGTGCACATCTTCAAGATGCGCTTAATAAGATAGGGCTTAGGTTTGTTGGTAACAAGGAGTTTGATTCGATTACACACAAACAAGATAAAGTTGTAGTGAAATTTAAAGACAATTCAGAAGAAGAAGCTGATATGATGCTATATGCTCTAGGCAGAGTTGCAGAAGTCGATGAATTGCAAATTGAAAAAGTGGGTATTGGTTTAACTAGTAAAGGATATATTCCTGTAAATGCACTTTTTCAAACAGTGATCCCAAATATTTATGCAGTAGGGGATGTGATTGGTAGTCCAGCTCTTGCGTCAACCAGTATGGAGCAAGGGCGCTTAGCAGCACGTCATGCATTTCAAGTAGAAACACATCATTTCCCAACATTTTATCCAATCGGCATTTATACCATTCCGGAAATTTCATATTGCGGGTATACTGAAGAACAGCTTAAAAATTTAGGTTTTAAATATGAGATTGGTCGAGCCTATTATTATGAGATTGCAAGAAATCAGATTATAGGAAATGATCCAGGGATGTTTAAAATTCTTTTCCATGTGGATACTTTAGAGATTTTAGGGATTCATATTATTGGAAGAGAAGCTACAGAAGTTATCCATATAGGACAGGTAGCTATGACATTTCATGCAAAAATCCATTATTTTGTTGACCAAGTTTTTAACTACCCTACTTATGCCGAGGGGTATAGAATAGCTGCTTTAAATGGCTTAAATAAAGTAAAACACACAAGGTAAAAGGGACATAAAGTTTTATGGCGATCTATAATATCTTTGATTATGCAGAAAAAACTTCTTCAAATTTGCAATCGGAAGATGCTCATAAAACGCTTGAAAAAATTACTCTTGCAGAGGCCAAGGTTGGGCTGCAAGAAGAAGAGGAATCTGCGAGGGATCGATTCTTTTCTTCTTTAGGGGCTAGATGTTTTTTTCTTCTTCTGTTAATTACAGATATTGGTTGGGGTGTTTATGTGATTCTTCGTCTTATTGCTGTGACGTTGTTGTCTTGTATGACTTTTTGTAAAATTTCTCTGGTTAACCGTTGGCTTGTTCGATCTTACTTAGCGTTTAAACGGTTTTTAGTGGCGGGTCTTTCTCTTTTTGTTGCATTAATAAGTCCTGCATTAGGGATCATGTTTGCCTGTACGTATTTTTTAATGTATGACAAAGAAGGAATAGAAGAAATTGTCCCCTCATCTTTAAGAGAGCAGTTTCGTGGATTTTTTGCTCATTAAAAGGGTTCTGCTTTATGGATAGATTCTTCTTCAAGAATTAGGTCTGGTTTTTCTTCAATAGTAGCTGTTGGTAGAATAGGTAAAATGGGGGATCTTATAATTTTCCATAATCCTATGATAAATAATAGAAAAGACAGCATAGCCATATTAAAAAAGAATGAAGAAGAGTGTAAATATTGCATAGGGAAGGCGCTGCAGAGTGGGCCTATAATAGAACCACTCCCATAGATAATCATCAAAGAGCCTGTAATATAGACAGACTGATTTATAGAAAATTGATCACATGTATAGGCAATACTTAAAGGGTAAAGGGTGAAGGAAAAAGCCCCAAATAAAACACATAAGGCTAATACAACCCAATAAGGTAAAAAAAGATGCATAGAGAGAGTGAGAGTTAGTAAACATACAATAGATGCAACAACTGTTAAGACTTTTAATCTACCAAAAAGATCAGCAAGATGACCTATCGGCCATTGTAAACAGATGCCTCCTAAAATCGTAAACCCCATCATTTGAGAAATTTGTAGCATGGATAAGTTAATTTGCCCACCAAAAATAGGACCTAAAGTGTGAAAAGAATTTACAATCATCCCAGCAATAAGACAGCCTAGTACTCCAAATGGACTTTGTTTTAAGATAGGAAGAATAGTTCTTTTTAAAGGGGAAACACTCCAAGGGAGCTTTTTAATTAAGCTAATAGGGATGACAGCACTTGCAGCTAGGAGAATAAAACTTAAAAAAGACAAATGATGAGTAGAATCAATGGTATTTAGTAAAAATTGACCACAGCCTTGAGCCACGTTAAGTGAGATCATATAGAGAGCAAGGAATTTTCCTTTTGTCGCTGGTGTTGAAGAGAGAAGGAGCCAGCTTTGCAAAGTGATAAAGAGTCCTGCGGCGCAGGCTCCCATTAAAGCTCTAAATAGAATCCAATGCCAAAAATTCGTAGTCAAACTAAGTAGTGTTGTTGTGACAATGTTTGTACAAGCACAGAATATAAAAGTTTGTATATGACCAATTGAGGCTAGAAGTTTCTCAACTCCTAGACTACCAAGGACAAGGCCTATAAAGTAAGAAGCGATTACAACAGCAATAATACTTGTTTGAAAACCTGTTGCTTGGAGCTTAATACTGACAAAAGTATTAAAGTATCCCTGGCCTAGCATGATAATAGCAAAGCTTATGATAGGGAGTATGATACTGCGATAGGTGGTAAAAGAGTTTTGGTTATTCATTTTTTTTAAATTAGTATAAGTAACATTGTATGATTTATATCTTACTAATTATTGATTTTCATTTTATTTGGAAAGTGATTTCTTTTTTTTCGTTGAGTCTTATATGGGCATGTTGGTTTGAACATAATGTTCCTTTTAAAATAGAAGCAGATAAGGGGTTGACGATTTTATTTTGAATAAGCCTTTTTAAAGGTCTAGCACCAAAGCTTGGATCATAACCTTCTTCAGCCAATGCGCTTACAACGGAAGGATCTGTAATCAGAGTAATGTTTTTGTCTTCTAGTCTTTTTTGTACAAGATTCAATTGTAGATGGACAATTTTTTCCATGTCTTTTTCCTGCAAGGGTAAAAAGGGGAGGATTTCATCAAGACGATTGATAAACTCGGGTCGGAAATGGTTTTTAATAATTGGATCTAAAAGAGCTAGTAAGGACTCTTTTGTAGGGATAAAGCTAGGGTCTTGACTTTTTTCTAGTAGGCGATCTGAGCCTAAATTAGATGTCATAATAAATAGAGCATTTTTGCAGTTAACAACTCTCCCTTTACTATCTGTGATGCGTCCATCATCAAAAACTTGTAAAAGAATATTAAAAACATCGTGATGGGCTTTTTCGATTTCATCCAATAAAACAACACTGTAAGGTTTTCTGCGTAAAGCTTCTGTTAATTGTCCACCTTCTTCATAACCTACGTACCCTGGAGGGGAACCGATGAGTTTAGAGATGCTATGTTTTTCCATATATTCTGACATGTCAATGCGGATCATTGCATCATCTTTATCAAAAAGTTCATGAGAGAGGGCTTTGGTAAGTTCTGTTTTACCAACCCCTGATGGTCCTACAAATAAAAATACACCAAGTGGCCGATGAGGATCACTTAATCCAGAGCGAGAGCGACGTATCGCTTCAGACACAGCCTGTATAGCAAGCTCTTGTCCTACAACTTTGGATCCGAGAGAATGTTCTAAATTAAGAAGTTTTTCAGCTTCTCCTTGAAGCATTTTTTGAACAGGGATCCCTGTCCATTTCGCTACAATTTGTGAAATAAGATTTTCGTCTACTTCTTCTTGTAATAAGCGATGAGGAAGTTTGTTCAAGTCGTTTTGTGCATCTTGAATGTCTTTTTGAGTTTGAGGAATAAGACTGTATTTAAGTTCTGCAAGTTTATTGTAATTAACACTTCTTTCTGCTTCTTCTGCTTGAAATTGAAGCGTTTCCAAAGTGTTTTTTTTGCTTTTTACATTTTCAATGAGTTTTTTTTCATGGTTCCATCTTTGTTTTAAGATGGCAAGTTCTTCTTTGACCTGAGCGATTTCTTGGTCTAATTTTTTAAACTCCTTAGCAGCAGCTTCGCTTTGATCTTTTTTTAAAGATTCTTGTTTTACACTTAAAGAGCTAAGCACCCTTTCTTTTTCATCAATAGGAAGGGGAAGGCTACCTATTTGCATTTTAATCAGACTTGCGGCTTCGTCGATCAAATCAATGGCTTTATCTGGAAGTTGACGATCCATAATATAACGAGACGAAAGATGAACAGCTGCGTGAAGAGCCCCTTCTGTTATATGAACACCATGAAAAATTTCATAACGAGGTTTTAGGCCGCGCAAAATAGCAATCGCATCCTCTTCTGTAGGTTCTTGGATAAGGACTGGTTGAAAGCGTCTTTCTAAGGCAGCATCTTTTTCAATGTATTTTTTGTATTCATTAAGAGTTGTAGCCCCGATGCAGTGTAGAGTTCCTCTAGCAAGGGCGGGTTTTAAAAGATTCGCAGCATCCATAGCTCCTTCTGTAGCGCCAGCTCCTACCAAGGTATGTACTTCATCGATAAATAAGATAATTTGGCCATCACTTTTCTCAATTTCTTGTAAGATGTTTTTTAGTCTTTCTTCAAATTCACCACGGTATTTTGTTCCAGCTATTAAGCTACCCATATCTAAAGAAACAAGCTCTTTTCCTTTTAAAGCATCAGGAATATCTCCTTGTACAATACGTTGGGCAAGGCCCTCTGCGATGGCTGTTTTACCAACTCCTGGTTCCCCAATTAGTATAGGATTGTTTTTTGTTCTGCGACTAAGGACTTGAATCGAGCGGCGGATTTCTTCTTCTCTTCCAATGACAGGATCTAGTTTTCCTTGTCTAGCTAAAGCGGTTAAGTTTTTACAGTATTTTTCTAAGGCTTGTAAGTTATTTTCAGAAGTAGGGGAATCCATACGGCGATCTCCTCGGATGTCAAAAATTGTTTTTTTTAGGGAGGTTAAAGACAGTCCTGCTGTATTTTTCCAAGACAAAAAAGGCTCTTCTCCATTTTTCCAGAAAAGGTAAAAAAGATGGTCGGAGCTAATGTAGGTATCTTTCCACTCAGTAGCTAGTGTTTGCGCTTCATGAATCATGTTTTGCAGTTTCACATGAAGTATAGGTTCTTTGACTACCTTTTCATAGGTAGGAAGTGTTTTTAAGGATTTTTCTAACTGGGAGATAAGAGGTTGAAGATTTAGGTTAAGCGTTTTACATATCATAGGAAAATATCCGGCGCTATCTTGACAAAACGCCAGCAGCAGATGATTAGATGTGATTTCTATTTGATGATGAGCGTGGGCATATTCGTAAGCTTTTTGCAAAGCAGAAGCAACAGATTCTGTAAATTGGGGTGCCATAAGAAAAACTCCTTAAGTAGAATAGATGTATCTACTTTAAGAAGTTAGCATAAACCTCTAAATTGATAGCTGTCAAGAGAGAGGATTTTTTTTAGCAATTTGTATTAGGGTTTATGATATAAATAGAATAAGAGGCATACACTTGCAGTAGTAACTATAGTGCGTATATAACCAGAAATAGTTATAGAAGAGGAGGCTGTTGCAGCGTTTTTGCCTTCTTCAGATTTAATAACATCTTGTATAATTTTGCGATTAATGGGAGCTTTAGAAGAAGGATTAAAGTAGTTTTCGAGGTATTTTTTACCAGCCTTAAGCTTTGAGCTTTTTAGTGTTTTAGGACCTTCCAGTGCCTTTCCAAGTTCTATTGTAAAAAGCATTTTTTGTTCAGGGTTAAGTGATTGTAAAAAATGATGGGCTGTTTTTGTTTCTAAATTTGCCTGTAATTCATTAAGAGATAATTCTTCCAAAACTTTTCTGCAAATTTTAGTAGCTAGAAATGGTTTTTTTGTTTTCTCTGCACACATAGCATTTAATGTTTGCTCTGGAATAAACTCTGTAAAAATATTTTTTAAAACGTCCATGCGACCATTGGCTGGCAAAAGAGATAAGGCTGAGACAATATGGTCTGCTTGATTAGCAAATAGATTGGCTTGAGGATGTGTCGCGTTATTAATAGAGCTCATGTTTTTACCTTTTTATTTAGTTTTATATATGTATATATTTTATAATATCAAACATTTTAATAAAAGATAATTAACTTAATAATTAAAAATCAATTAAAATTTTTTTTAAAAACATAAAAATAAATTTAATTCACGCGGAATGTAAAAAGTGCGATTTTTAAGGTAATACTGTATTGCCATAAGAGGAGATAGGGGGGGTCCCATTTTATGGGAATAAAAAGTAAAAAAACAAGAGTAGTAAGGCCTGAAGTCCATGCAGAGGCTTTGGCCTACAGACTTGGGCAAGTAAATAAACAGCATGTGCAACAGAAGTTAAAAGATATTCTTGTTTTATAAAAACCGCAAAAATTGTACTGTCAATGGCTTAAAAATTCAAAAATACTAGGAAATAAGAAATGTCAGTGAATTTTTCCATTAACAATAAATATACTCATGAAGATTTTGAAAAAATTCAAAATCCTTATTTCCAAAAAGAAGATAACTGTGCTATTTGCTTAACTTCAAATGTTGAAGCTGAATGCAAAAAGGTTGAGCTTGTTTGTAGGCATGTGTTTTGTGAGGCATGTTTTATAGCAATACCATTACCTGATAGAGCTCATTGCGCTATTTGTAGACAAACTAGTTTGCTTAATCGTTATTTTTTCAAAGAAGAGGGGAGCTTACAAATACAGACTCATGGAGTAGATTTAGGCAACAGCTTAGATCAACGTGTAGCGTTAGCAGCTGCTCCAGGTTTACGTATAGCAGAAGAGTTGTTGAGTTTTGAAGAATCTCCTTTAGAGCTTTGGGAGAGTCGTTTAAATAGGAGCAGAGGTGGAGTGTCGCGTAGAGCTTTACCTATCGGAAGAAGAAGCCTACCTTTAGCTTCTGTGGTGAGCCTTTTAGCTGGTGATATGGGCATTTGACATCCTCCTCTCCCTAAAGGAAGAGGATTCCTACGGCATTCAGTTAAACGC
>JBAWWQ010000015.1:0-14470 GCA_037146655.1 Chlamydiota bacterium
CTATAATGAATATCTTTATAGGCAGCTTCTAGGCTGAGGGTGGTTTTTCCTACTTGTCTAGGGCCTGTTAAAAAAAACATTTTTCGATTGTGTGTGAAATGGTGTTCTAGAACACTTTCATAAGTTCTTAGCATTAAAAAACCTCCGCCTTTATATGACCAATTTACGATGTATGCGAAAATGGTCGGATTTTTAAAAGGGTATAGAGGTCTTATGGTTTTTAAAGGGAATTTCCTCAATATATAAGGGGATGGCGTAGCCGGGTAAGCTTTCTCTTAGCTGTCTACAAAGTTTCTTCCCTTTTCTTTTAGATACTTCAAAATGGGCGCTTCCTTGCACCTTATCTAATTGATTTAAATAATAGGGGATAATCCCATGAGAGATAAGCTCAGTATTGAGTTTTAAAAGTGTTTCTAAATGATCATTGACTCCTTTAAGTAATACAGTATGGGTCAAAGTAGGAATGCCGAGTTGCTGGATTTTTTTTATGGCTGCAGTGACATCCTTATCTAATTCAAGTGGATGATTAATATGTAGGATAAAGACAAATTGCAAATGGCTATTTTTTAAGATTTGTAAAAAGCTTTCCGTGATTCTTTCTGGGATCCCTATCGGAAATCTTGTATGAAACCTAACAAGTTTGATATGGGGGATGGCTTCTATTTTATTAATAAGACTTTTTAGTGCTATATCACCTAGTGAAAGAGGATCGCCTCCACTTAGAATAATCTCTAAAATGGTAGGATCTTGTGCTATGATAGCTAGTTCTTTATCATAAGATTTATCTCCAGATTCATAAGGGTAATTTTGCCTAAAGCAAAATCTACAATGCATCGCACATGCGCTTGTGACAAGAAGTAAAACTCTTCCCTTGTATTTTTGCAGTAGCTGGGGTGTTTTACTAAAGTGTTCATCGCCTGTTGGACTAGAACAAAAGTTTTTTGAAATAAACGTTTCTTCTTTTAGAGCTATGAACTGTTTAAAAATAGGATCATTGAGGGTGTTTTTTTGTATTTTTGCAGCTAAGCGTCTAGGAAGATTTAAAGGGAAGCGTGGGTTGCTTAAGATTTTTTCTCTTTTTTTAGCAGAGAGCTGTAGAAAACAGATTAAATCTTCAAGCTTATGAAAATTCTCTTTTTGGATAGTTCTCCATAAAGGAGGTTCAATAAGTTGTGTCATTTTAGCAAATATTATTTAAAAAACATCCAGTTTACCAGATAGGTGGATTTAAATAAAACTTTCGATTCTTATTTGTAATTTCAAAATGATAATATCGTTTAATAAAAAAATTTGTTATGAAAAGGTAGGGCGTAGATTTTTGATAAGGTAAAATAATTTATGGTTGAACAGAAACCGATTTTCGCTAACTCGATAGCAGTTATCCCTTGTTTTAATGCGGGTTTATTTTGTGAAAAGGTTATACGAGATACGATTCCTTTTGTAGGCACTATTATTGTTGTAGATGATGGATCTACAGATCAGACAAATGCAGTTTTAAAGAAATTGCTATTTGAAAATTCAAATATCCATCTTATTGCATTTCAAAAAAATAGAGGTAAGGGGTTTGCTTTAATAGAAGCTTTCCAATATGCACTTAAAAATTTAAATTTTGAATATATTGTTACAATTGATGCAGATGGACAACATGATCCAAGAGATGTGGTTGGTATAGAGAAAGAAATACAAAGTGGTTCAGATATGAGTATTGGAACACGAAGATTTTCAGAGATGCCTTTACGTAGCCGTGTTGCAAATACGATTATTTTAGGATGCCTTAGGTGGTTTTATAAAGAAGCTCCTTATGATACACAATCGGGTTTTCGCGCTTTTACAAAAAATTTTATCCATGAAATTACAAAAAAAATTGAAGGTGGTCGTTATGAGACAGAGTTTAGTTGTTTATTACTGGCCTTAGAGCAAAAAAGAAAAATTACAGCTTATCCTATCGCAACTGTCTATATTGAAAAAAATAGACATTCGCATTTTTGTGTTTTTCGGGATTCTTATCGCATTTTAAAAGTTCTTTGGAAACATGTTAGGAAAAAAGGGTGAATCTGATGGATCAGAAAGTGTTCTTTTTAGAACTTAATGAATTTAATCAAGATTTACTGGTTAAAGGCGCTACGGACCTTTCTTTAAAAAACTTAGAGAAACTTGTTTCTTTAAATAAGATGAGTACGCTTACAGAAGACACCTATGAAAGTGACTTTTTAGAACCTTGGGTGCAGTGGGTTACTGTACATACAGGGACTCCATCTTCCCATCATAAAATTAAGCATTTAGGGGATGTTCCCCATTTGGGAACAGACCAGATATGGGAAGCTTTATCAAAAAAAGGGATATCTAGTGGGATATGGGGAGCGATGAATGCAAGCCGAGGTGCTGCTGAGAATTGTCTTTTTTTTGTTCCAGATCCTTGGACGGTATCTGAAAAAGGTTATCCAGATGAGTTAAATGCGCTTTTGGATCCTATTCGGTATGTTTCGCAAAACTATTTAAATCGCTCGAATCTCAAGCTTTTAAAAAAAGTTGGGAGTCTTTTGCAACTCATTTTTAAAAATAGACTAGGGTGGAAGTTGCTTAAAGAGATTCCTTTGCTTATAAAAAATATTGTCCAATATAAAGCGAAAAGCTTTGTGTTTATTTCTTTTGCGGATTACTTATCTACTCTTTTATTTTTAAAGTACAAGAAGAGATTTAATCCTGATTTTTCTCTTGTTTTTCTCAATAGTTTAGCTCATTTACAGCATCATCATTGGAAAGAATTAGATCCTACTCAAAATAGACCTATTGTTTATGGGCTTAAATATTTGGATAGAATTTTGGGTGAGATTTTTCGTGAGATAGGGGAGAATGAAGTTTTACTTGTTGCTAATGCACTTTCTCAAAAAAACACTAATGAAGAGCATCCTTGGATTTTATATCGGCAAATTGATCAGAGTAGTTTTTTGAATGCTATAGGAATAAAACATGCAAAAGTAGAATCGCTTATGACACATGATGCTCATATTTTTTTTAATCACGAAGAAGAAGCCTCTATAGCTCAAAAGAAACTAGCATCTATTGAAATTCTTGGAAAAAAATTATTCTTAATAGAAGATTACCCTCAGGATAAAAACAAACTCTTTTATCGCATTTGTTTTACAGATGCAGTCTTTGACGATACATCTTTTATAGTGGATGGAGAAAAAATGCGTTTTTTTGATCTTTTCCAACCAATTGTACAAAGAACAGGCAAACATATCCCTGAAGGGACACTTTTTTTCAATCACGGTAAAAAGTCTTTGCAAATTAAAAATCATGATATTTTTAATTGGGTTTTAGATCTTTTCCCATAGTAAAATAGGCGTTTTAATGTCCAAAAAAGGGAATGTTCCTCAGCAATTATTAGATGAATATAACAAAACAGTTCCTGAAAAAATCCTTTGTCTAGAAAAGCTCATTATGGCTTTACGCAGTGAGATGACTAAAACTAATCTAGAGGCACTTCAATTTTTTGTACATAAAATGGCAGGAAGTGCAGGGCTTTATGGATATGGAGAAGTAACAGTGATTTGTAAGATATGGGATATCAAGCTTTTGCAGAAAATAAAGGGATTTTCTAAAGAAGACTCTGTAAATTTAAGCGAGTTAGATGGGTTGCTTACTCAAGTGAAAGACGGATTTCACTTGAGTAAAGGATCCTAGATATTTCTGTTGTGTTTTTCATAGAAAAAATGCAGAAAGAAGAGATCTATTATAAAATATCTGGAAAAAATGCTAAGAAAAAATTTCACAAAGCAGCTTTGTCTTGTTCTATGTGTGTACTCTATGTGTATTTATGGGCAAGAGGTTGTTTTCCCTTGGGTTGTATATTATGGTAGCACAGCTTCTTCTAAAGCTTTTGAACCGTATAATCCTATTGTATTAGATAGCGAAGCTCATCCAGATTTAGAACCTTTATTGAATATGAAAAAAGAAGTGCTCGGTTATGTCAATGTGGCAGAAATGGTAGAAATGGATCCTTCATTTTCTACTTTTAAAACAAAAAAGCTTCTTATACAAAAAAATCCACAGTGGCCAAAAACTTGGTCTGTAGATATTCGTGACCCTATATGGAAAGCTCTTCTTTTAAATACCGTTATTCCAAAAGTTGTATCTCAAGGATTTACAGGGCTATTTTTAGATCAGCTAGATGTTGCTTTAGAACTAGAGGAGTTAGATAGTAACAAATATGAAGGGATGAAGCAGGCTGCAATTGATCTTGTCATAGCGATTAAAACTAAGTTTCCAGGTAAAAGAATTATGATGAACCGCGCTTATGCAATCTTGTCAGATGTAGGAAGCTTTATTGATTATGAGCTTGCAGAAACACTTTATACGATTTATGATTTTAATACAAAAAAGTGTCATATTAGAGCAGAAGATGCGTTTGAGTGGCAGCTTGCAAAGCTCAATAGTGCTCGCTCAATGTTTCCTCATCTTACGGTGTTTTCATTAGAATATTTTGATCCTAAAGATACATTAGTTTATGACAAAATCTATAAGCTTGAACGTAAGATGTGTATTCGTCCTTATATTTCAGTGCCAGCATTAGATAGAATTGTTCGTGAGCCAGCTAGGTGAACTTGCTATCTTCCACCTGGGATAAACCAGCTTCCACTCCAATAATGTATCCCGGCTGTTTCTTTTGAGATCTTTGACATTAGTTCGTTGTAAGTTTTTATTTGTCGAATATCGGGTTCGGAAAAAGGATATAAAAAAGTGCAGGGAAAATACATGTTTCTATATTCAGGATTCATGGATTTTTTTTCAGGTCCTAGAAGAAGATTTTTTTCATAATCTAAGATAGAGCGAGAGAAATAATCAGGTCCTGATTTTTGCACAGCTGTTTCACCTTGGTGATTTAGCCAGTTGGACTTCATGTTCACGACTAAGTTTTTAATGATGGGGTGATGGGGAGCTGCCCCAACCAGTGCATTACATATTTTATACACACCATTCATTGTTCCATGATCGATTGGTTCAAAGCCTACATAGAAATCAAAACATCTGTTGAATTCATCGAAGAGATCGGGGTTGACGCATTCAAAGTCGATATCTACATAAATACCTCCAAAATGCAAAAGCAATTCTAACCGCAAAATATCTGATTTTTCTCCATAATTTGTAGATTCATCATAAAATTCTTGGTTATAAAGCAAAAGAGACTTTACATCTTCATCTGTCCATAGCTTATACTCCCACCCAAGCCAATGCATCCAAGAACTCATCCAACCGAAGTATTTTACAGGAACGGAGCTGCCTAGCCAGATTTGATGGATAATTCTAGGGATGCGATAGGATTCATTTAGCCCTTTTGCAAGGAGCACGTTGCGTGCATAGCATGTGCGAAAAACTTCTAAATTTTGCATTCCTACGTAGTCATTTTGTTTTTCAAGAAAGCATTTTTCGTATTTAGAAAAATCTGCCCCTTCTCTTGACATCGACACCATGAAATCTGGGTAGGCAATGTCTGCAAATGCAAAGGTAGCCGTTAAAAAAATATACGAAATAATGAAAAATTTCATGAAACATCCTTGATGTTTTATTTTTACGTAAAAAAGGGCAGACCTTATCTGATTAAGATAAGCAAGTCCAGGCTTATATTCGCAGTACCAATAAAATATCAGATAAGAAATAGACAGAAGTGTTACGCTGCAGGCAAATTTTTACAAAGGATCTTTTTTGAAAATCCTAGCCTTTTTTTTGTTTACGGTGATGCATGTCATAGCGTTTTCAGAGCAGTTTATTTTAATGACAACCCTTTATAATGAAACACAATTTTCTAGAAAAGAGGAGTTTAAAAAGTGTTTTCTTTTAAATATTGCCAATCCCTTCATTAAAAAAATTGTTGTTTTTTTTGAAAATCCTCATGAATCAGAGTTTTTTCAGGAGCTTGAGCAGGTAACAAACAATATAAAAGTAGAGTATGTAGAAATCAGCGAAAGACCCAGTTTTTCTTTCTTTTTTGATTATGCCAATCAACACTTTGCTAACAAAAATATTATTGTATGTAATGCAGATATATTTTTCGACCATACGTTAAAGCTGATACAGCCCGATTATTTAGAAAAGACGCTCATCTCTTTAACAAGATATGAAAAAAAAGAGGATAGCTATGAGCTTTTTATTACAGGGTTTAAAATAGGTCAAAGACATTATCTATGTTCGTATGATAGTTGGATATTTCATACTCCAATGCCTCAAGTAGATTGTTACAACTTTAAAATAGGGACATGGTCTTGCGAAAAGTTTCTTTATAATGCTTGGAAAGCAGGTCTTAAATTAAAAAACCCCTGTTTAACTCTTAAAAGTTATCATGTCCATGATTCCCAAGTGCGTAACTATAAACAAGAAGATATCTATAAAACCTTTCCTGTGGTGTATCTTAAAGAGACAAGTCTTGATGAGCGCTCTGATGTTGTTTTCAATTTGTTTTAGAATAATCTACATATAAAATAAATAATAATTATAAGTTTACAATTTTATTTTTTTTATATACACGTTGATTATTGATTAAGGAAAAAATGAAAACATTTTTATTGTTTTTTTGTATTCCATTTTTTTTGCATGCAGAGCCTATGGCTCGTCATGTAGTCGCTTTTTGGGATAGTTCTATAGATAAAATTGTAGAAGAGTCACTTGTTCATAAAACATTAGAAATGCCACTTAATTATCTTGGTCTTGATGTCATTTATTATGATATTCAAGAGCCTTTTCCTGATATTTTACAAAGAGAAGATGTTTTAGGGATTATCATCTGTTTTAAAGATAAAACTGCTATGAAAAATCCTAAAGAGTTTATTCAGTGGGCAAGTGATGTTGTAGATCATGGCAAAAAAATTATTTTGATGCGAAACGTGGGTTTTCTTGCAGATGATAAGGGGGTATACACTTCATCTGATGTAAAAAATCAACTTTTTGAAAGATTAGGATTTGTCAATAAAGAGACGTGGATAGATTATCCGTTTGATTATCATCTTCTTTCAGAAAATAAAGAGCTCACGCATTTTGAATTAGACTTCCCAAACCCTTTGCCAGGGTTTTATATTACACGTATTTATGATGAAAGTGCAAAATCGTATTTAAAAGCAACACTTCCTGGAAAGCCTGAAGAAGATGTTGATTTAATTATCATTGGCACAAAAGGTGCATATGTTTCCGAGTTTTATACAAGTAATTATGATGATGTTTTGTATGCACAAAACCCAAGAAGTATAGGGTGGTATTTAAATCCTTTTCGCTTTTTTGAACTCGCTTTTAACTTAGAGCAAAGACCTATTCCTGATGTGACAACGCTTGCGGGTAAAAGAATTTTTTTCTCAACATGTCATGGAGATAGTTTCAATACACTTACTTCTATTAAAGAGTATGGGATTAAAAATCAGCCTTGTGGAAAAGTAATTTTAGAAAAAGTTATTAAACCGTACCCAGACCTCCCTATGTCTATGGGGATTATTGCAGCAGATGTAGATCCTACATGGGTTGCAAAACCATGGAGTATAGATCTTGCAAAAGAGTATCTTGATTTATCCCATGTAGAAGCAGCATCTCACACCTATAGTCATCCTTTTTTATGGGAATTTTTTAAAACAGGTGGTCCTGAAAAAGAAATTGATTATTTACATTTATATCCAGAAGGATCTTGGCAAAGTAGTTATTTAAGTTGGCTTAGATCGAAATATTATCAAGCATTTACTCCCCAGGAATTTGAGAAAAGAAAGTTAAAGTGGGGGTATGTAAGACCGCGCGCTTATGCAAATAAACAGTTTGATCTTAAGCAAGAAATTGTAGGTGCTGTTAATTATATTAATAGTTTTGCACCAAGCGATAATTTTGCGAAGCTTCTCATATGGTCAGGAGATTCTCGTCCTTGGGATACAGCCCTAGTGTATGCGCAAGAGGCTAAATTGAAGAATTTTGGGGGAGGGTTTGTAAGGCTTGATGCAGAGTATCCATCGTATATGTTTGTGGCTCCTATTGCAAGAAAGCCTGGAAATAATATTCAACTTTATGAGGCAGCGTGTGCTGAAAATAGTTATACAAACAATTGGAAAGATAAATTTTATGGCTTTCAATATCTTCGTGATACTTTAGAAAATACGGACAACCCACGCCGTGTTAAGCCTATGCATTTGTACTATCACAGCTATTCTGGACAGGTTAAAGCAAGTGTAGAAGCGCTTTTAAAAAATATTGAATACATTCAATCAAAGTCTATTCTTGCAATGCAGACAACCCGTTATTGCTCTCTTGGAGAAGGGTTCTACTCTGCCAAAATTTTTCCTTTAGATAAAAACACATGGCAAATCAAAGATCGAAAGGGATTGCAGACTATGCGGTTTGATCATGTAGAGGATATGCAGGTAGATTTTTCTCGTTCTCATGGAGTGATTGGTTATAACAGACATGCAACATCTTTATATGTGTATCTTGATGCAGTAGAGAAAGAGCCTATTATTGCTTTGGCCAAACAAATACTACCAACCACTTCTTATTTGATAGAGAGTAGCTGGGAAATATGGAATCTTACCCGCTCTGTAGATGCCCTTATATTTAAAGCTAAAGGATGGGGAAAACTTTCTATGCAATGGAAGGTATCTTCAGGGGTTTATGCTGTGATAGCGAGTCCTTTAGCAAGGCATGCACTTGTAAAAACTGAAGGAAATATTCTTAAAGTTGAACTTGATTTACCAAACAATATGGAAACAGAAATTCACATAGTACCCCATCATTTATGAAAGCACTGTATAGCTCGATAGTTATTCTTGTATTAGTGGCTTTAGCCTGTAGCATTGCTTTGATTCCAACAAGAGAAGATCTAGCTTTTATTGCTTTAAAAAGTCAAAACATTCTAGAAGCCAAAAGTTATTACGAAGGGCAGTATAAAAAAGGCAATCATTCTCTCGATGTTATTTTGATGTTAAGCATTTTAAGTGAAAAAGAAGGTAATCTTGAAGAGTCTATCGCTCTTATGAAAGAATATATTAAAGATGAGCCGCAAGATATTTCAGCTTTAAAAAGGTTAGCGGATCTCTATCAGACTAATCAGCAATATGACAAGTATTTTCAAACATTATTAGAGTTTAATAGCAAAAGCGCTAAACCTGATAAGGATATATTGGTAGCAATTATTAATGAATACCCAAGAGCTAAGCAAAGCCGTGTTTCTTTATTAGGCATTTTAGAGAAGCTTGTTCATTCGGGACATGGAGGTGAAAATGATTATTTGGAGCTCGCCTACATATATGCAGCTAATAAAGAATATAAAAAAGCTGCAACATTATTAGAAACTCGAAGAGAGTTTTTCCCTGAAAAAGAGAGTATCAATGATATCTTATTTGAGTTTTGGATAGATCTAGAAATTGGTAAAACAGAAGGTAAAGAACAAGAATTTGCGAATAAAGGGTTAAACGTTCTTATCGCATATCTTAAGAGAAAAAATGATCCTATATTAAATTATTATGCTTTTGGGATTTTGAAGAATTTGGCTTCTGAGGATTTTTCTTCAGATCTTGCCTCTGAGTTTATTGCTAAGATGCACCCATGGATTAATAAAAATCTGAGCTTAGAGGTGGAAGTTTTGCAATATCACTTTGAACATAGAGGATTTAATAACAGCATTGTATCACGCATTCATGAGCTTCAAAAAGTGGCTGCTAAAAGTCCTCGTTTGCAAAATTTTCTATTCACGATTTTGTTAGATAGAGCAGATTATGTGGGTTTAAGCATCCTTATTCATAGAGACGATGTAAAAAATATTGAGCAAAGCTCTATCATAAACTTTGCATTAGTCTGTATAGATAAGCACATGCCTAGACTCTCTCAAGAAATGGAAAAAGCTTTAGGGGAGCAGTATTTACAAAGATATCCTGTTATAGCAATAGCTCTTGCCATAGCGTCTGAAGATAAAGATTATCAACAGCATCTAGATAACCTTGTACAGAAGACTTGTTTAACTCAAACGGAGCGTTATGATCTTTTAAGGGTGACAGCAGCAGCTCAGTTAGAAGAAGAAGCGATGGCTCTTGGAGAAAAACTTCCTCCTTACACAGCTATGAAAGATTTTGAGCTAATGAATACCGCTAGAGCCTATACTCAAATCCACCAAGAAAAATGGCTATATGAGGCTTTAGAAAAGGCTAGGCCTACTACTTCGCAAAAAAATGTAGATATTGCTTTAAATCTTTTAGATATCTCTCTTGGAAACTCAAAAAAAGTAGCGGCCTGGCTGAAAGCTCAAAAAAAGCTAAATCCTTACGTACTAGATGCCCTGTATAGCATGGCAGAGGAAAAAAAAGAGTATCCACTAGCTCTTTATTTAGCTCAAAGAAGTTGGAAAGATACACCATCATCGCTTACTGAAGCCAATTACGCATTAGCTCTTGCCCAAGTGGGAAAAGAAGAGCAGGCTCTTTCTATGTTAAAGAAACTTTACGAAAATGATATAGATAACATAGCTCTAGAAAGAATTTATCTTTCTGCCCTTGTTATTGCTGCTAAAAGAAATCGAGCGCAAGAAAATCTGCTTCGTGATTTTCTTGAAACAAGACAAAGCCAACTACCTGTAGAATTTGAAGAAGACTTAGCTTATGCCTATCTTGATGTATTACAAGACTATCCAAAAGCAGAAAAAATTTTATGGAAGCTTGCCCAGGGAGCTTCTCCACAAAATAGTGTAACGCAGTCTTTAATCTATCTTTGGGGGCCAAATCCACCCCCTGAAAAAATTCAGTGGATAGAAAATAAAGCACTTGAAGCAAATCCCAAAGAATTAGGGTTCTTTTTAGAAGACCTTAATTATGTAGGAAAATATGAGGATGTGATCACCATTTTTCAAAAAAGGGTCGATGAAAATTTAACACCTACAGCGTACTTTGCTTATATGGATGCGTTAAATCATCAAAAACAAAAGGTAAAGCTTCATGAAGCAATTGATTTAGCGCTTGCTAAGATGTCCTCAAGAAAAGACTTAGAAAGACTTGCTGTCTATGCAACAAGTTCTGGGTATACGACTTGTGTAAAAGAAATCTGGGAAAGGATTGCTAAGAAATGGCCTCATGATCCTAAGGCTTGGCAAGGTCTTGCAAAAGTTGCTTATGAGCAAGGAGATTATACTTTTGCAAAAGAGTGTATACATAGGTTTTTTGCCTTATGTAGTCCTTCGATTGCTTCTGTAATGTTGACAGTACAATATAGAGAGGCTGAGGCAATATGGCAATGTCTACAAGATTCCTCTTGTCTTCAAAATAAAAATCTTTATGAAACGTTTTATCAGTATGGAATGATCTTTAAAAAACAGTTTCATGCAGAAAATGCGAGAGATTTTTTTCAATTATCTTTGCGGCTTATTGAAAAAGAGAAAGACCCTTCTTTTCAGATGCAAGAGTATAAGGCTCTTGTTCTTTATCAGCTGGGTAAGCGCAATAGTGGAATTAAACTCTTATATAGTCTTTATCAGCTATCGAGTCATGATCCGAGTATTGGTGCAGATTATTTAAATATCTTGATGGATCAAGGCCAGCTGCGATCTGTAAGGCAGTTTTTAGAAAATGTATCTAGTTATGGACAAGTCTTGCGTGAATGTAGTGTAACATTTGAGAGGCAAGAATGAACCATTATGCATTTTTGTTTTTCGCTTTGATGGCTGTGTTTAATTTATTTGGAGGACCAGTTCAAACTTCTGGACAGCTCTCGGAAAGGGAAAGTCAAAAATTGCAGTTTTCTGAGGAGTATGAGAGATATTTTAATAATGAGCTCGCTTTGCCTAAAAATGTAGAATCTTATAATGAATTCATTAATGTAGGAATACCTCAGGTGAAGATTCAAGCAATGCCTATTTCTGAAGGGGGATGGAAGCTTGTATTTGTATTTCCTAAGACAGTGACTTTTATAGAGGAGATAAAAGATCGCTCTTTATACCTGACATTTAATCAAAATGTGGATTCACAAGATTTTCCTCAGATACAAGAAAAATTAGGCTATCTGCTTGAGCGATTTGTAGCGGGTTATCATACCCTTGCTTTAGAGGCTCGGCAAACTGTGATTTATAAAATGCAGGTGGAAGATAATTGCTTTATCCTGCTGATTGTGCCAGATGAAAAAATCATGCAGCCCCAAGCATTGACACTCGAGTTAGCCGCAGCAAGACTCCTTATAGAAGAAAGGCGCTATAGCTGCGCGTTTTCTGTTCTTAATGAGCTGGATGAAAAACACCCTGGTAATAAAGATGTACATCTTTTACTTGCTAATTTAGAGGGACTATTACCACGCTGGCAAAAACAATATCAGATTCTAGAGGCTATGCATGAAAAATATCCATTAGATGAAGACATCACAAATCTTATGTGGGATACCTATATTCCCCATTCTTCTTATGCTTTGGTTGAAAGACAATTACAAAACACTTTAGGACTTGCGGCTGTGCAAACCAATCGCGAGCAACATGAACAAATTGTTTTTCGAAATAAAAATACGACACTTTATCTAGGAGAGAAAGGACAGCTATGGCGTGGGCATATTGGGCAGATTGTTAATAATCAAGGCAATCTAGTGGGGTTTAAAGGGACAAGAAATCAAGCAACTCTCTATATGCGTAATGAGTGGGCAGATGGTAGTTCGTTCTCTGGATCTGTATATGGTCAAATAGGTGCAATAGGGGGTGGGGTGAAATATGGTTGTTTATGGCCAGCTATTCAGGGGGATTTTAATATCTCTATCGATTGGCATAAACCTTGTTGGGAAGTTTTTGAAGCACTTGCTTATCACGGAAGAGAAGATAAAGTTCTCCTTGAGATTGACACAACCTGTAATCGTTATTTTACTATTTTGTTAGGAGGTGGTAGTCGCCGCGTAGGGATTACGGGAACACCAAATGGATATATCTCGATGCTTGCTCACGGAGAAATCTTTTTTAATATGATGATTACAAATCCGATTATTGCTCTTAACTATGGTTTAGATGCTGAATATCTTCTTTATCAAAAAGAAAAAATAGGAGTAGATGGCAATCCGTATAATCCTGTTCCTTATGTGAGTTTTGAAAACCACTCCTTTCGTTTATATCTGTATTATACTTGGAGAAATCATTGGTATTTAACACTTTTTGCTGGAGAGACTGTGAATAGATTAGGGACAGATGCCCCTACATGGGGAGCGAATATAAAATATATACCACCGCGGCTTAGTGGGGTTCAATTAGAGTTGTCTGCATATCGGTTTCCGAGTACAACAAATCAAGGAGCGACAGCAGAATTTTTTACCGCTACAGTGACAGTGCGATTTTAAAAAAATAGGAGGAATCTTTGGAGATAAGTATAAAAACACCAGCTAGATTTTTAAATTTACGTGTATCTGCTTATTGGGAAATTCTTGCCTTTTTTGTGTTTATGGGTCTTCTTGCCTTTTTATGCGGAACCTCTTTTAACTATTTTACAGTGTCTCCACATCCTTTTTGGATTGTTGTGATTTTGATGGCTGTACAATACGGTACAAATGAAGCACTTTTAGCAACATGTGTGGCGACGTTAGTTTTATTTTTAGGGCCGTTACCTCCTAGGACTATTTTAGAGCAAAAATATGAGTATTTTTTTCTACTTGCCAAAACCCCCTTACTTTGGTTTGTTTTTGCAGTTGCACTCGGTGAGCTGCGTATGAAGCATCTTAGAGAAAAAACGCAGTTACAGCAAAAGGTGGTGCAGGCTAAAGAAAAAGAAAAGCAGATGGCAGAAGCTTATCTTTCTTTAAAAAGGATTAAAGAACATCTTGAGTTACATGTAGCTTCTGAAATGCAAACGGTACTTGTTGGTATTCAAGCCATTAAAGAGTTAAAAGAAAATAATAAACAATCTGTGATCAAGGGAGCTTGTGATCTAATTAGTACAATTATTACTCCAGAAAAGTTTTCTATTTATCTTTTAGAAAATCATGAACTTGTACAAGTAGCTAACCAAGGATGGGAGGAAAAAGAGCTGTATGCAAAAATATTTTCTTCTAATGACCGGTTATTTCAGGAAGTGATTGAAAAAAGAAAAATTGTGTCTATTCATACATCGGCAACAGAAATTTTAGGTAAAGAGGGGGTTTTAGCAGTCCCTATTACATCTAAAGAAACAAAAGAAGTATTAGGAATGATAAAAATTGAACAAGTGCCTTTTGTTCGTCTAAAAACATCGATGGTGGAATCTGTCCGTATTATAGGGGAGTGGGTTGGGGAATCTTATAAAAATCTTCATGAGGCACAAGATGGCAAGTGATTTAAAAATAGGAAAATGGGTCACAATTGCCTTGGTTTTATTTCTCTACGAGTTATTTGATGTGATTTTTTATGTGTATGGAATTATCAACTTTATTTCATTTCTTGGGCTCCATGCGATTTCTACAGCAATATTAGTTTATTAGACTTCTTGCATAACTAAAAATTTTAGTGTTAAATGCTCCTTTTTTTAAT
>JBAWWQ010000016.1:0-14064 GCA_037146655.1 Chlamydiota bacterium
GATGATTTTTTTTAAAAAATCACCCTTGTTGCTTTAAGATGTGGCTAATGCCGATCTTATCACCGTAGTAGCAAGTGTTTCTCCATGGGCCATCATAAGAGGATGATTTTTTGGAGGTTGAAAAATTTCTCTAGGGTGAGAGCTATTAACGACTTCTTCTTTGTTTTCTAAAAGAAGCTTTTCTTTGATTAAATCTAACCTTTGAAAAGAGCCTGAAGGGCAGTCGTGGTGAGCATTCCGATGTAAAACAGAGTGGTGAAAATCGAAACTTAAACGGTAAAGATTGACAACACCTTTTAATTGATCAAGTTTTTTTGATTCGGCTAAACTGACTTGTCCCGGAAAGAAAAAATCATGCTTAACTTTTGAAATAACAATATTTGTTTTAGTCAGGTTATTTGGGTCTAGCTGTTTAATGTGTTTTAGCTTTTGAACAAGTATTTTATCCGGTTCAGTTGTCCAACCTGTCCACTTAGCTAAAAAATACATAATAAGTCCTACAACATAGAACCAGCCTTTTGGATAAACGCCCCATTGAAATGGGACATTTTTGCTAACTTCACGTAAAGAAGAAGGGCCATGTGCTAAAAATAACGTTGTAGGGAATAATTTTTTAAATTCTTCATCTTTCATATGGTCTAAACAAGCAATAAGTGGAATGTTACCTAAAGAATGGGCAGAGGCTAATTGAAATTTTCCATAATAGTTAGTTAGAGATTCTAAGGTTTTTTTAAACATAAACCCCCATTCATCCATGTCGCCTGGTAAATAAGGGGCGTCTTGAGCTTGAGGGTTTTTTTGAATTTTATTATCGTAATGATTAAATATAATAAATCTTCCAGGAGCTATAGCATTATTAGATTCCTTAGCTTTTATATAAGACTCTAAAAATGGATAGACCCCATGTATGTTGTTTTCCAAAGTTGAAGTGGTCCCTTGTACGAGAAAATGATTGAAAGCCCCTTGTTTTGGACAGTTTTTAGATTCAATAATACGGCATTTTAATTTCATGGTACGCTCACCCACTGTAAGTGTCACATACTGATCAAAAACATCAAAGTGTTCTTTTATGGCAGTTTGCTTGGGATATTTTAGATCTGGAAACTCAGCATTCCAAAAAGATGTATGGGGATTATTGAGATTGGTAGTTTTGTTTATAGGTTTTTGGCAGTGGTAGTTTTTGGCTTGTTGAAAAAAGAAAGTTTTGCGAACAAAATTTCCAATGAAATTTGCTTTATGAAATAAATGAGATCCTTCTTTTTTTGAGAGTGATCCTACTATATCTGGTCTAAAAGGTGGTCTAAAAGTTATTCGAGTTGTCATATGAAATCTCCTAATAAAATAAAAAACAGCTAAAATGGCATTATATTATTGCTGCAAAACGAATTAACAACAATAAAAAGATGCTTCTGTCTGTTTATTACAATAAAATATTTCACTTGTAATTAAGCTGCAGAAGAAGCCTCGTTTAAGACTACAACTCGTCCTTCTAAAGAGGGAGGAGTGGATCTTGACCAAGCAGAACGTAGGACTGTATCTACGACGCTTTCTCCATGACGCATAATAAAGCTATGGGCGTTTGCTTGTTCAATGATTTTTTTAGGATCGTGTAAATGGAGCATGTGGCGCCCTTCTTCAAACGAAATCCTTTCTTGAGTTAAATCCTGCCTTTGTAAAAGCCCAATACTATAATTATGTTGTGCTCTAGGTGTAGCCCAAGATAGGGGAGGGTTAAAATTCATTCTATATAAATTGATTTTGTCTTCTATTTTGTCTAATTTATCAGATCCACATAGGGCAGCTTTTTTGGGGAAGTAGTAGTCGTGTTCAACTTGGGAAAGAATTAAATGTCTATTTTTGAGCTCTTTTTGGATATCTAGGTCTTGGGAAAAGTTGTTGATTTGATCTGTAAGGGTTTTATCAATTTGTATGTTCCATCCTGTCCACTTAGATAGAAAATAGAGGATGGGTCCTAGACCGAAAAATGCCCAACTCCAAGGATAGCATTCAATGTCAAAAGGGAAGTTCTTAGAAACTTCGTAAGTTGAAGAAGGACCTTGAGCGAGAAAAATTGTTTGAGGAAATAACCGTTCAAATTCTTCTTTTTTAATATGCTTTAAAAGTTCAACAGCAGGGATATTTCCTAGAGAATGCGCAGCTAGTAATTGAAATTTACCATAACGATCCACTAAAGACTCAAAAGCTTTTTTGAATACAAAGCCCCATTCATTGATGTCTTCTGGAAAGTATTCTTTTTCTTTGTTAGTTTCAGTATCAGCTATTTTATGATCATAATGACTAAAAATAACAAAACGAGCTGGAGCAATGTTAGGGTTTTGCTCTTTTTCTTTCATGTAAGAGTCAAGGAATGGATAAACGCCTGGCATATTATTATCGAGCGTTGAGATATTGCCTTGGATAACCATGTGGTTTAAACAGCCTTCTGAAGGGCAGTTTTTAGGCTCAATTACACGGCATTTTAATTTGATTTCTTTATTGTCTGATTTAACAATCACGTATTGATCATAACGAACAAACTGATCTCGAATTTCCATTTGTCTAGGATAGCGCAAGTCTGCAAAAGGTACTTTCCAAAAAAGATCTGTAGAAATCCAGTTTTCTCGTTTTAACATGTTGTCCATATAACTGCTCGTGTTAGATAGAGGAAATAGTTTTTCTCTTAAGAAATTACGTACAAATCTGCCGATTACACCTAAATTGTTAAAGAAATGCACCTTTTCTGCATCAGAAACTTTGGAATAAATGGGATCTCTATCGGTGATAAAACCCACTTCATTTGTTGTGTTGTTTGTGTCTATTTCTGATATTCCCATCTTAACTCCCTGTATGGATTAATAAGGTTAACATTAACGAATCACGAAAGCATACCATTCAATTATATTATTTTACACCATTTAAAACATTTAGTTAACAAGTTGAATCGGTGAAAATATCGTTTTATAAAAGATTGTTTACAGAGAATTTTAAAATTTATTTGTCAAAAAGATGTGTCATATAGAGCTCTTAAATCTTCTATACGTTGACGATTAACACCGAGATCTCCATAACCTAAACGAGATGCGCTACGGACTTCAATAACTTTTTTTGAAGGGTTTGCAAGAAATTCTACGTCATCTACAAAGCTAAAAATGCGAGAGGTGAATTCTGCATGTAAGTAGTTTTCATCCCTAAAAATAATTTTAGTTCTAGGTAGGTTTTGAATCACGAAAACCAGCTTGTCAAGGCTTAGTTGAACACTATCTATAATAGGGAAGGGAGCTATAGCGTGTTTTTGATCCTTTGCTAAGCTACTTACACAATTGGGCCTGTTGGGGCATGGCGCTAGTGTATGGGGTTCATGAGCTTTTAAATGGGCTATCGAGCTAATCAGTAGGTACAGTAATGTGTATAGTCTAGTCTTCATAATCATCTCCTTGTATTATACTCCAATGCTATGCTTTTTAAAATATCTATACTAGTTATTTAGGCATGTATTATCATTTTTTTTACGTTTTATTGTTATCATATTTTTTGGTATAGTTGTTCCAAAAAAAGACTCTTCTATAAAAGGATTATTATGGGTATTAATATTCAGCCTCAGGTAGCGCCACTAGTACCACCAATTCATGTAAATCCACAACCCAATCGGTTGTTAGATCGTATTAGACAAGTTGTTATAAGAATCATTACTAATTATGGGGGAGCTTTCAAGGAAGCTTTAAAGCAGGCTTTTTCTTTTTTAATTTCAGCACCTATTATTATGATCACGGTTCGTATAGCAGTAGAGTTTCCTTCAGGATATGTCTTAACAGCGCTTGTTGTTTTACAAGTAGCCATTTTTACCTTTACTGCAGTGGTAGTTTTTATTAGAGAGATTCGTAGGCCAATTCCTTTTCAACAACCAAGAATTCCAATGCAACCAAGAATTCCAATGCAACCAGGAGTTCCAATGCAACCAGGAGTTCCAATGCAACCAGGAGTTCCAGTCCAACCAGATGTTCCACTGCAGCTACCAAATGGCGTAGTTGATGAACAACTTAATTTAGAGCATTTGCAAATTCCAGATATCCAAATTGATATGTCACAGGTTCCAGCAACTATTAAAGTTCGCCAGTTGGTTGATCTCCAACAAGGATTGAATTTTGATAAACCAAATGAAGCAGGTTATGTCAATCTTGGAAGGGAGAGGTCTAATGATGGTGGGCAGTTAACTAAACATAAGCTGCGTACAAACTTAGAAACACTTGTTGCAAATATTGAAAACAGGAGAGCTGTTTTAGGAACTCCCCCTAGAGGAACACCTCAGTTAGAGCAATTTTATACAACGCTTGAAAATTTTATCCGATTTTCTATACATCACAGATTAAAAGAGATAGAAGCTTTGCCAGAGCGTCCAAGTAAAAAGCCTTCAGAAGGGCAGCCTCAAGAAGCGTTCAAAAAATACGATACGGCACTGCAAGCTTTTACTAGGATGGTAGTTGATCTTGGAATAACTGCAGATGCTTGCGGAGCTCGTTGGATGAGTGAAGCAAAGCATGGTTATAGTAATACAGTTGGAGTTTCACAGGGCTCTTTAGAAGAACGAGTTAAAGGTCTTCTTGCAAGGGAAAGAGAGTCAATAGCTCAAACTATTATTGCTCAAGCCGCTATTGCTCAAGGCCATCTTCCAGGAGAAGCTAATACGCACTATGCAGCAGCTTTTTATGCTGCATTAGGAGCTAGATTAGGTCTTATAGGAAGTCAGGGAGTGGTAGAACATCTCCAACCTTTGACTCATAGAAAGCAGGTAGAATTGTTAACAAATTTTTATAACCGATATAATTCAAATCTTATTAGAGCAACAATCCAAAACGCTTATAAATTAGGAGATGATCCTCAGAGTCGATCAGGGGATTTCCGTGAACTTGTCCTTGATTGGTTTAAAGATCAAGTAGGAGATTGGAAACAGGAAGAATATAAAGGTAAACTTCAGCAAGTTCTCGATGGTATGCGTGAGCTCAAAAATTCTCCAAAGCCAATTGCCCCAATACCTTTAACTCCTTTACGAGCTATTATTCAGAAATTAAAAGAAACTGATTCAATTGTTTTGAGAAGTAATCAGGTTATTATACGCCGAGATAATCAAGAAGTGGTTTATGCAACATTTCAAGAGTTTTTAACTGAAGTTCTTACAATAGATCAAATAAAAGTTATTACAGTAGAAAATCTTCCAGTAAAACGTGTTGTAATGCCAAATATTTCAGAAAAGCAGATTTCAGCAGTTCTTATAAATCAATGGAAGCAGAGTCTAATTAGTCAAGGATCTCTCCAAGAAAATCTTTATCAATATGTTAGAGACTCTATCTTGCAAGATACGACACCAAGTGAAGAAGTTCTCAATCAAAAATGGCAAGAGATTCAACAGAAATCTCAGATAATCAGAGTTTTTCAAGAGGCTGATATGGGTATTTCGGATGTTTCTACGAATTTGCTTAAGGCTTTTCGAGAAGGAAGTGATGATTTGCAAAAATTAGTAGAAGCTTTTGTAAATCAAGATCGTAAAAACGCCTATCTAAAAGAGATTTTACAAGAGCCGGATGAACCAGAAAATAATGAAGTTCGTCCATTAAGACAAGAGCTTCTTGATAGATTTTTATTTGGACAGAATATTTTTCTTTATTACTAAATATTTTATTTGAAACTTTTATCTGAAAGATCATACAACTACTTGTTTAGGTAATAAGGATTGTATGACCAAACATGTCGCTTTTCAAAGAGGATTAAAAAATCGACACATTAACCTAATTGCGTTAGGTGGGGTAATTGGATCCTCTTATTTTCTAGGTACAGGTTACATTATCAGCCAAACAGGTCCTTCAGCTGTTATCGGTTATTGTTTAGGTGGACTTATTACTTTTTTGGCAATGGCTTGTTTTGCTGAGTTAATCGTTGCTGTACCAAAGCATGGTTCATTTATTAGTTATGCTAAAACCTATATTTCATCTAGCTGGGCAAGTGGAGTTGGTTGGTCTTATTGGATTAGTTGGGTGGTTTATGTTCCTTCAGAGTGCCTTGCTGCAGGGATTTTAATGCATCATGTTATACCCACTCTTGCTATTTCATCGTGGAGTATTATTTTTGGACTAGTTATTACAATTGTTAATTTGTCACACGTTAAGGCGTTTGGAGAAATTGAGTTTTGGCTCGCCCTTTTTAAAATCATGATTATAGTAGCTTTTTCTGTTGCGGCTATTTTAATTTTTTTTGGTGTGATAGGGACAACTCAACAAACAGGTGTTATCGGTACTCGTTACCTGCTTCAAGATGGGGGCCTTTTCCCAAATGGTCTTTATATCTTTTTTGTGAATATGGTTATTTTACTTTCTAATTTTCAGGGTTCTGAAATAATAGGAATTAGCGCTTCTGAAACAGATAATCCAAGTAAACATGTACCAAACGCTTTAAGGAAGATCACCTATCGCATTCTTCTTCTTTATGTAGTACCTACTCTTTTAGTTGTTTTGATTTTTCCTTGGAATAAAGCAGATCTTTCAGGAAGTGTTTTTGCGATAGCTTTACACCATTATGGGTTAAATTTTCTTAGCCAAATTTTCAATATATTTATTGTTGCAGCGGCCCTTTCTTGTGCAAATAGTGGTCTATATGCCACGGTTCGTTCTTTACATGTATTAGCTCTTCGGGGAATGGCTCCAAAATTTATAAGACCTTTAAATCGTCATGGGGTTCCCATTAGGGCTACGTTGATGACCCTGGGGGTTATTTGGATCATGATTGTCATTTCTTGTCTTTTCCCTGTTCAAAAATTTTATACAACACTTTTAGCAATTTCTGGATTTACAGGATCTATTTGTTGGATCTCTATTTGTTTATGCCAATATATTTTTCGTAAAAAATGGATGAAGCAAGAGGGGGTAAAAAAACACATAGGTTATAAGATTTTTGGATTTCCTTATGTAACGCAATTTGCTATAGCTCTTCAGATTTTTTGTTTATGTATTGTGATAGGTAGTCCAGAACTTCGTTCATCGTTTTATTTAGGCTGTCCGGCCTTAATTATCCCTATGTTGATTTATCGCTATCATCGCAGTAGACAAGTTCTTTAAAAATCCCCATAAATAGTTGTGTTTTTTTGATGTTTTCAAGAAAGGGCTTTTTTCTAGGATTTCTCGTGAAAAAATGGTATGATCGAAGGCGATTTTTAAGCGATATAGGTAGTGTTTTATGCAATTTTCAGCAGTGATGAATTATTTTGTTTCTCTTTTTATGATTTGTAGCCCGTTAACAGCTATTCCTGTATTTTTGAGTTTGACACAAGGAAGAAGCGTTAGGGAAAGATGGCGTGTAGGTCTTTCTTCAGGGATAGCAGTTGCAGTCATTTTAATTTCAACAACATGGGTTGGTTCTTATGTGTTGCAGTTTCTAGCTATTCGTGTAGCATCTTTCCAATGTGCTGGAGGGATTGTCTTATTTTTATTAGCCCTATCGATGTTAAATGCCAAAATTAGTCCTATTAGACAAACAGAAGAAGAGGTTACCCCTAAATCTTCAATAGCGGTTGTTCCTTTAGCAATTCCTTTAATGGCAGGTCCTGGAGCAATTAGTGGAGCCATTGTTGCTTCTACAACGTTTAGTTCTTTTTCCGATAGATGTATCCTTTCTTTATGTGCGCTTGTATTAGGTGGTATAGTGACGCTTTTGCTTTGTTTTTCTGTCCAAATTGAGCGTTATTTAGGTAGTACAGGGATGAATATCGTTACACGTATTGGTGGGCTTATTTTAGGATCACTTGCAATTGAGATTTTCTTTCAAGGTATTGAAGGTTTATTTCTTGTTGTATCTAAGGGATTATAAGATTTATGGAGGGGAGCTTTTTAACTGCCCGGCGGAAAACACGTGAAGTCATGGTAGGAGATGTAGGCGTTGGAGGAAATAATCCTGTACGTATACAGTCTATGACAACCTCTAACACTCGCGATGTGATTGCAACTGCTCAGCAAATTATACGGCTAGCAGATTGTGGATGTGAAATAGTTAGGGTGACAGTACAGGGGAAAAAAGAAGCTGAAGCTTGTGAGGGTATTAAAAATTACTTAATCCAAAAAGGATATAAGATCCCTCTTGTTGCTGATATCCATTTTTATCCACCAGCAGCTCTTCATGTGATTGAATTTGTTGATAAAGTAAGGATTAACCCAGGCAACTACTTAGATAGACGGGCTATTTTTAAACAAATCTCTTACGATGAAAACACCTATCAAGAAGAGATCAAAAAAATTGAAGAAGGGTTTTCTCCCCTTATAGAAAAGTGCATTCGATTAAAAAAAGCGATGCGTATTGGGACCAATCATGGATCATTATCCGATAGAATTATGAACCGTTATGGGGATACTCCAGCTGGAATGGTAGAATCAGCTTTAGAATTTGCAAGAGTATGCCGGTTACATAATTATCATGATTTTATTTTTTCTATGAAAGCTAGTAATCCACTGATTATGGTCCAAGCTTATAGACTCTTAACAGCAGAGATGATAAAGCTTGGCTGGGATTATCCTTTGCATTTAGGCGTGACAGAAGCTGGTGATGGAGAAGATGGGCGCGTTAAATCTGCTATGGGTATTGGCTCTTTACTCCTTGATGGATTAGGGGATACAATTCGGGTATCTTTAACAGAAGATCCATGGTTTGAAATCGATCCTTGTAAAAAACTTGTTCAATTTGCTTTTGATTATCAAAAGCACAAGCCTCTATTTGCAAATAACATTTTTAATGGTCAAGCTATTGGATCAAGAGAGAGTTTAGCTTTAGACAACTTGCCCCTTCATCGAGATGGAAGTGTCTATGTTTGTATAAATGAAAAAGAGATTTTGCAAAAAAGCTTCTATGAAGATATTGGATGTAGGGCTCAATTAGACAAAGTTTTTAAAACTCAAGCTTCTGTAGATATGGTTATTTTAAAAGAACCTTTAGAGACTCTTGAGGCTTTGCATAAGATAGCGCATATAAAAGCGGCAGGGATTGCTGTAGGATCTTTTGGCCGCTTAGATGGGACAACCTATCCCATCTATCAGATGGAAGAATTAGATACTTTGGACTTGCCAGATGTGTTTGGTTGTTTTGTAGAGTGTGAGAAGGATTTTACATTTCTTCAAAAATATAAGCCTTCTTTTATTTTATGGCAGATGCCTCGTTTTAAAATACATCAAGCAAGAGAGTTTTTTAAGTGGCTTAAGGCAAACAAACTTTCTACGCCTGTAGTGTTATCATTTGCTTATGAGGAACTATTTGAAGATTGTTTAATACAATTTGCTGCAGAAGCAGGAGCTTTGCTTGTAGATAAACTTGGAGACGGCCTTTGTTTAGAGGGTAGCTATCTTACTAAAGATAGGGTTTCTTTAGCGTTTAATGTTTTACAAGGCTGTAGAATGAGAAGCTCAAAAACAGAGTATATTGCATGTCCTGGCTGTGGAAGAACCCTTTTTGGACTGCAAGAGGTTACTGCCCAAATTAGAAAAAAGACTGCTCATTTACCAGGGGTAAAAATTGCTATTATGGGGTGTATTGTAAATGGTCCTGGAGAAATGGCCGATGCAGATTTTGGATATGTAGGTGCTCAAACAGGTAAAATTGATTTATACATAGGTAAGATGTGTGTGGAAAAAGGGGTCGATGCAGCAAGTGCTTGTGATCAGCTGATTGCACTTATTAAATCAAATGGTAGATGGGTTGAACCCGATTCAAAAATTGAATAATTATATAGCTTGTGTTTGAGCAGCGGCTTCTTGTGTATTAAAACAGTCTAGTAACAGCTGCTTTGTTTGTGCCTCTGAGCCATTCTCTTTTCTGCAAGATGTTAAAGGATCCATATGAGGGCGCTGTTCTATAGAACCGCTATATGAAAAATCATGGGTCTTTATTGCGCTAGGATGAGGATTGAGATTTTCAACTACCTTCCTTAAGCTGCAAGAAGTAGGAATGATATCATCTTGAAGATGGGTAAAAATATGGACTTTGTCTTGGATATGAGTTAGAGCTTTGTAATTATCAAATTCCCAACCGTACTGTTTGACAAGTTTTTGAGCGTAGTTACAGATAGGGTAGAAGGAGTTACGGAAAATGAAAGATACCATTTTATCTAAAGAAGAAAATGTTCTATCTAGAAAAAGGCGTCCACCAGTATTTGGATGAAGTTTTTTTAGATTTGCAGCTTGAGCTCCACCTAAAGAATGCCCATATAGATCAATTCTATCTTCACTGATATTAAGTTTGTTTGTAGCCATTTGATAGACGCTTTCGGCATCGATAAGAAGGTTGGAGGTATTTGCAGTTCCTTGTCTATTAATTCCTACGCCTCTTGGATTAAAAAGAAGAAAGCTATAAGGCGTGTCTGATTCTTTAAGAAGCTCTGGTAGCCAATTATAAGAAAGGTTTTGGTAGAAATCGCCATTTCCATGAAATAAGATGATAACTCTTGCATTTGGATGAGTATCATGCTCTTTATGTTTTAAAAAATGTCCCTGTAGCTTGATTTTATCAGGTGTTGTTATTTCAAGTTCTGAAGTTGTATGAAGACTTTTTGCATTAGCATTAACATTTTGTACGGCTTGTTTAAATATAAGATCATCATTGCGAATTCTTTTTGCCATAAAAGGAGATGAACTCGGAAGAACACACCATCTTACAAGAGGTTCTATAAGAGAATTAGGGATAAAAAAAATAAAGCTTTTAATAAAATCGTAAACCTTTTGAGAAAGCGGACGATTTTGACGATTTAGAGAGTTAATCGGTGCTGTCCATGTAGCAGAAAAAGAAATTTTATTAACTGGTGCCATAATGACTGTTCCTACAGGTAACATAGTTAAAAGATTAATAGTAATTATAGCAGAAATTACAGTTTGTTTCCTTAGAAAAGTTAATGTTTTAAAAAACAAACTTTAATTAGTGTTAAATATTTTGTTTATAAAAATAGTTTAACACTAAAGCGTTTATTAGTTAAAAATTAAAAAACTAAAATTTTAATAGGAAATTTTTAGTAGGTTTTGCTATTTTGTTGTCGATTTTCTCTAAAGGTAGGTTTTGAGAAAAGTTTTTCTATATAAGATTTAAAATAGCTAGTTGTTTTTTTATTTATGAAAGTATTTTTATCAATTTTCTTTTGTTTTTTTGTACTAACTATAAGTCTTTGGAGTGAAGCTGTTGATGTGTGCTTTGTTACTCTTCATCCGAGTTCTGTAGAGCATTTTGTTAAGTTAACAAAGGTTTTAGATCAAGAAAAAATATCTTGGCAGATTGTGGCTGCCGATATATCTGAACAGCGATTAAAAGAAAGAAAAATTCCTCATCATAAAATTAGCGTATGGACAAGTAAAAAAACCATCAGCGAGCTTTCATATAAAGAAAAAATAGCTATTGCTAAATTAACAGCAAAAACTTGTAAGAAGGCAAAAGTCATTATTACAGATATCAGTGAATCTTTTATCGCAGAGGTGCATCATGAATTATCGCTTGTTTCTTCAGCTAAACGGTATGTCTATTATGACAATCCGGAAGCCTATGTGCCTGGAGAATATTCTAAAGTATTTGAAGAGGTAGTTAAAACACGGCCTTATGGAGTTGTATTTGCTAATAAAAATTTAAGTGAAGAAACTTTGTATGGAAATGCAAAAGAGCCGTTGGATATTGATCCTTTTGATAAATTAGGTTTAGGGTTAGCTCTTATGGAAGATGTAGAGCAACTGGATGCTTTGGCAGATAATAAGAGCGAGTTAAGGCACAAGCTTTTTGAAAAGCTCGGTATTCAAGATGAAAAACAGAAGCTTCTTGTGTATTTAGGAGGATCTAATAGCATGTATTTTTCCCATGCATTTCCTTTTTTCTTACGTAGCATTGAAGACAATCTGAGTTATCCTTTTTTTGATAATGTGTTGCTGCTTTTGCAGCAACATCCACGAGCTAAACAAGAGGGCTCAATGGATTTATATGAATTGCTAGCTAGAGGATTTCCTTTCCAAGTGTTCTTGTCTCCTATGTCGACTTTAGAAATGATGACTTGTGCAGATCTTATTTATTATTATCAAAGCTCTCTTGCTCCTAAATTGGTTTTGGCAAAAAGACCACTTGTACAAGTGACTCCTGAGCCTTTAGAAGATATGAGCACTCGATTACACCTAGTAAATAGTGTGATGCATCCGAAAGACTTTATCTCTAATTCTTTAATAGCATTATCGACAAATTATCAGGAGCAGTCGCTCAAGCTTTTACAAGATAATCTTGGCTATGATGAAAATTGGGAAAGCACATTTGCTGCTTTTATTAAACGTGTTTTATAGTGTGTTTTTTTTTAAAATTGGTACCAATTAATTCTTTAAGGGCATAACCTAGGCTTTTTTGTAGCTTTATCACAAGGAGAGTCTATGTATATATCTCAGAAAATTTTTATGATAACTGTTGGAGCGCTTTGCTCTGCGCATGTCATTGGTCAAAGTGCAAGTCAAGGTTCTTATCCTTTGTTTTTAAAACCTGCATTTGAGCTAACAGAAAAGGATCAAGTGTTACTCGATATTCTTCATCAAGACGCCTTAAATGTGCATCGAGATGCTTTAGTAATAGAAGAAGTGAATGGAAGGTATCCAGAAACTGTAGAAAAATCGTTTCATTATTATCGAGAAGTGATGGAAGATGCATCAGAGCCTTATCAAGAAAGGTATATTCAAGCTATTCAAGGGGCAGCTAATCATTTAGCAAGCCTTCTTTCTCCAGCTCATAAAGCATCTTCTTTGAAAGTGGGAGATTGCATGTCTCTTTTGATTGGGATTAATTACGAACATAGTGCATCACAACTTTCAAATTGTATTAATGATGTAGAACATGTTTTAGAGCTTGTTTTAAAACCTCGCTTGGGAGCTATAGATGATCATGTGATCTTTATGTCGGATCATAAAAAGGGGACCAATCTGTATCCAACATGTAAAAATATTCGTGAGCAAATTAAAAATTTTGTAACCCAAGTGAATCAAACAAAATTAGGGTATTTTCATTATTCTGGACATGGAGCAAGTGTTAAAGACACTTCAGGAGACGAGGCTGATGGGTATGATGAAGCGTTTGTTCCTATTGACTATGAGCGCAGTGGCTTGATTATCGACGATGATATGTATACAATGCTTGTTAAACCATTACAGCCAGATGTGCATCTAATTGTTGTCACAGACTGTTGTCATAGTGGAACTATTTTAGATTTACCCTATAAATGGGATGCAGATGGAACGCACAGTGTTGAGCATGTAATATCTCAAGCAGAGTTAAACGCGCTTCCAAATGTTATTATGTTAAGTGGCTGCAAAGATTCCCAGACCTCTGCTGATGGTGGTCCTATTACAATTCTTAACGAAGGCTCTGGTGCTTTAACAGGGGCTTTTCTTAAAGTTTTAGAAAAACATGCGTATCGCATTACTTATAGAGATCTTCTTTCAGAAGTAAATCAATATTTAAAAGATAATAAATTTTCACAAAGGCCTCAGTTGACTTCAACACGTTTACTGAACCTAGATGATATATACATTGCCCCTAATCGGGCTGTGGCTGTAGCCTCTTAAATAATAGATAGCGAGTCTAAGTGATTGGACTCGCCAATTTTCAGCAAGTACGGCACCAGCAAGAGGCGAGGTGGTCATTTACTAAACCTATAGCTTGCATATAAGCATAAATGATTGTGGAACCGACAAAAGTCATCCCACGTTTTTTCAAATCTTTTGAAAGTGCATCGCTCTCTTTTGTGACAACAGGAATGTCTTCGAATTTTTGCCAATGATTAATAATTGGTTTATTATCTACAAATTTCCAAATGTAATTGTCAAAAGAACCAAACTCTTCTTGAATTTTTAAAAATACTTGAGCATTTTGGCGTGTTGCGTAGATTTTCAATCTGTTACGGATAATTTTTTCATTTTTAAGTAATAGATCAAGCTCTTGGTTGCTCATCGAAGCAACTTTAAGGGGGTCAAAATTATAAAAAGCCTCTCGATATCCTTCGCGTCTTTTAAGAATAGTCTCCCAACTCAATCCCGC
>JBAWWQ010000017.1:0-13633 GCA_037146655.1 Chlamydiota bacterium
GAGCAGTGGGTAGCTTCTCAAAAAGAAACAGAGATGATTAGATTTCGACCTATTACAACAAAAGCCACCTCAGAAACATCGTTTAACTACCAGCTAGCACCTGAAGAAAGTTCTGCTCTTTTAGTAGAAGCTTTAATGGAAATAGCTAATCACCATGAGGAAAAAAGCTTGGATATTTTACTCGATATCATGCGAAGTGGTCATCCAAAAAACCAAGCTGTCTTAGCAGGTTTGCTTATGAAAGCTCTGGAATAAAGAACTCTTCTAGAAAAAGTCATTTCTTATGTATCATTGATACATGTTTAATAAATCACTACTTATTCTTTATTGCTCACTTGCTTTGAGCTCTCTTAGTTGCAAAGACTATGCTTTGCCACTTCCTCTGACTATCCATCTGCAAGATCCCCATTATCAAGACGGGGTCCTAGAGTCTAGCGAAGGTGGAGTCATCAAAGGAGAGGGTTTTCGTCTCCAAGCACAGACTCTTACCTACACAAAAAAAATGCAGGCAAAAGAGCCTTGCCATAAAGTTACCGCAAAAGGCAACCTTATGCTTGACTACCATGGGCAAATCCTTCTAGGGGATTATTTAGAATATGATTTCTTAACCAACACAGGTTATATCCTCAATGGGAAAACCTCGTCGGGTGTTTGGTTTATTTATGGAAAAAAAATCATCCTCCATCCCGACCATAGCTTTGAAGTTTTACACGCCCGTATTACAACAAGTGATAATGAAAAAGTCATTATTGAAATGAGTGCAGATCGGATACACCTAACTAAAGAGCGTTATCTTTCCACAAAAGGGATCCGGTTTAAAGCGTGCGATATTCCTATATTATGGATACCTGGATTTAAAGCAGATCTGAAATACAATCCAGATTCACCTATACACTATGGCATTACATGGGACTCTGGCCAAGGACCAAAAATCAGCATGCGCTATAGGGTTTACTCTTGGAACAATTTCAACATCTACCTAAGAGGTGATTATCACTATAAAAGAGGTCCAGGTGGAGCTTTAGAAATGGACTATCTATCAGAAGATAAAATCACCTTATTTCAATCAAAAAATTATCTAGCTAACGATACATTTTATAATGATGACAACCCAAATAAAAAGAAAAAAAGATTTCGTGTACAAGGTGTTTATCAAACCCATTCAAAAGATAATAAAGGCCACCTAAAAATAACCTACGATCGGATAAGCGATAAAAACATGCCCGGCGACTTCAAAAGTGATGACTTTGAGCTAAGCACAGCTAAAGAAACAAAACTTGTTTCTCGCTATTATCATGACAAATACATAGCTGGGTTTAATGTCCAACCACGCATTAATTCTTTTCAGGGATTTAACCAAGAGCTACCCGCTTTTAACCTGTATGCCAAACCGTTAAAGCTTGGCCCTACCCCCTTTATTTTAGAAAATCGCTTTCACTTAGCTTATTTAGATTATGTGTATTCTAGTGATATACAAGGAGCGCCACCTAATATAGGAAGGGTGCTTTCTGATTTTCACTCTGTCCGTGCAGAAACCCATCAAAAACTCTATCTTCCCCTGCACTTTAAAAATATTGATTTCAAACCAGGTGCTGGATTCATTGGAATTGCTTATAACAACAACCCCTTTCATGAAAGTGCTTTGCAGTCAGTTTTTACTTATGACGCCACTCTTACAACATCTCTGACCAAACACTTCGCCCATTACAAACACAATCTGATCCCCTATATCACTTATCAAGGACTCAGTACTCCTTTAAAAACCTCGCAACAAGTGTACATCTTTGATATCCACGATGGCTATCATAGGATGAATCTATTAAAAGTTGGGATCAACAATCTTTTCTACAACTTACAAAGCTCTCCCTTCCTTGCTACAGCTCGCCTTGATGCTTATGCACTTGGTTTCTTAGCTGATCAAACCTTTCGTATTCCTTTTCCAAAAGCAGGTTTTTTCTTTGAGTGGAATCAAGCAAACCTCAAATCAACAAGTGACATACGGTGGAATTTTAACAATCATGTATTAGATTTTGCAAACCTAACACTTCATTATACTTTTAATGCAAACTTTGCCTGCTATCTAGAATATCGCCATCGAAGCCGCTATGACTGGAGAAAAGATCAGCATGATAATTTTATCTTAGATGTAACACGCCCTATCCCTATCTTGTTAGACTCTCCCCTATCTGATGGAAGAAACACCTTCCTCTCCCGTGCTGAAATTAAACTCTCCCCTAAATGGACTTGTCAACTCGAAACTCACTGCGGCTGGGGAAGACGTAACCAACCAGGCTACATAGAAGCCAAAGTTGACCTAATCACTCTCCTCTCTTCCGCCTGGAAATTAAAGATCTCCTACACCCACACCACAAGAGGTAAAAACCACCTCGGTATGAGTCTGAATTTAATACAATAAAAAGCATTATATGGCGCTTTAAATTTTAATTGATATCATGTAGAGTTTATCTTCTGCAACCGTATAAGGAGAAAATAATGGCAAAATATTATTCAGTAGATCTAAGAGAAAAAGTTCTTCAATATTTAGAGAAAAATGAAGATAAGAAAGCTGCAAGCTCCATATTTCAAATAGGGATAGCGACTATTTATCGATTATGGTGGCTCTTAAAAAAGCTAAAGGCACTTTAAGTCCATTACGTAGACCTTATGCATATAAAAAGCTTCGTGATGAAAAGCTTATTCAATATATAGAACCGTCATTTCTCACTAAAAATCCTGAATTAAAAAAATCTGAAAAAAATAATTTTGATTTAACACGCTATCCAGCTAGTAGGCCGACAAGTAAGTCTTGTCTATTACACTTAAAGGAACGACATAGAATCATTTTGATGTGTTTAGACCCACCTTATCAAAAATTCTATTATTCTGAAATATGGTGAGGAACCTCGGTTATACCTGCTCTTTTTTCTTGTATTAAATTTCAAAAAAAATAATTATTTGAATTTAAAAAACCAAGACAAAAAAACCAAATGAAAAACATTTTTAAAAATATTGTATTTATTTTTTTATTATATTCTTCTAACATTTTCGCTATAGAATATGCTTATGTTTCAAATTATCTAGCTGGAACAGTTACTATAATTGATATTCTCAGCAATACAATAAAAAAAACTATTAATATAGGCGGGAACCCTCAGGGCCTTGCTGTCACTCCTAATGGAGAATATGTCTATGCTTGCAATGGAAGCTCAATTAGTGTGATCAACACCATCTCTAATGAAGTTGTGGAGACAATAACTAACGCTGGTCCTAACCCTGTATCCTTAGCTTTTACACCCGATGGAGCCTACGCTTACATCACAAACTACACTAATGGCACTGTAACCGTTCTTCAAATTTCAGATAAAACACTAAAAGCAACAATTAACGTAGGTTCCCAGCCTACGGCAATTGCTATAAATCCAAATGGAACTTATGTTTATGTTACAAGTAGTGGCTCAAGTCAAGTAAAAGTGATTGAAATAGCTACGAACTCTGTAATAGGCTCCCCTTTAATACCCTCAGGGAACCCTGTAAGTATTGTTATTCCTTCAAATGGGCAATATGCCTATATCGTATCTCGTTTTAACGTAAGTAAAGTAACTGTAATGAGCACCTCTGCTCCTTATCCTATTATTGCTACCATCAATGTTTCATCCTTTTCTCAAGGAATTGCAATTACCCCAAATCAAAACTATGCTTATGTAGTAAACATAAATAATGGCGATATAAATGTCATTAAACTGTCTAATAATACATTGGAAAGCACTATTACAACACCGCAGTTACCTGGTGAATACATAGCCTTTACATCAACTGGAGACTATGCCTACATTACAAATCCTTATGACAACAAGGTAAGTATTCTACAAATTTCCGATAATACCATTAAAAATACAATTGATGTAGGGCAGTTTCCTTATTACATTATTATTGTAACCCCAGCTGCTCCTCCTCCACCTCCTCCATCCCCTTCAAAATCTACTGGTTCTTTTTCAACGACTCCTACTGCTTTTCCTTCATCTTATACTGGTGGAGGATCAGGAAATATTTTTAACTCTAGTGATCCTCAAAATAACCTTGTCATATCTAGTTGGGCTGATACATCCTATAATCCGTATCTTGGTATCTATAATAAAATCACAAATACTTTTACCATCACCTCATTTGCTGCATTAGCTCCATCTTACCAGGCGGGTGTTTTGGATATTGTTGTTAACGCCTATGATCCAGTGCGCAATCAGGTTGTTTTTAGCTGGACAGATAGCAGTCACCGCCCTTGGTACGCCATCTATGATATCAATTCTAATACTTTTATAAACGGCACTCCTCAACAGTTTCCATCCTATAGTAATGGTGTTCTTTATAACGTTTACTGCTCGTATGCAAATAATCAATTTATATTTAGCTGGACAGATTCTAATTCCAAGCCGTGGTTTGCTATCTACAACATCCTTAATCAAACTTTTACAACCTATAGCTTTGCCTCTTTAGCACCTTCTTATACAGCAGGGGTCTACCACGACTTGTATAACTGCTATAATCCTATAAATAATACTATTGTTTTTAGCTGGGCTGATACTAATCAAATCCCCTATTTTGGAATATACAACTTTAGCACACTCACTATTACACCCTTTTCCTCTCTAGACCCCTCTTACCAAAACACTATATTACAAGATGTTTTTGCATGTATTGATTCACAAAACATGCAGATTTATTTAACCGCTGTCAATAGTGATGGTTCACCATTTTTTGCAATCTATAATATCAATAGTAATAGCCTGGCAGTAAAAAAATTTTCAGACTTAACTTCTTTCGTCCCACCAGCATCAGGAAACTTATTTTCTTTATATAACTCTCTCAACAATCAACTTATTATGAGTTATACAGATATAACAAGTTCTCACAATCCCTTTCTGGCAATCTATGATGTCATTAATAACGCTTTAGTCATCAATAGTATTAAGGCTCTCACTTCTTATACCCAAGGAACAGATGCAACAACTTTATTTATTTCGTATGACAGAAGAATGAACCAAATCAATTTTAATTGGATAGATGCTACATCCCAACATAATCTATGGTATGCAATTTACAATTTATATTTAACGGCGCAAGGTTCATACACACAATTAATCAATGCCAGCCGTTTATCACCTCTAAAAATGCAAAAACGAATAACCCCTCAAAAAGTGGCAAAATAACTCATCTGTGTTGAAAATTTTCAAATACAAGAGCTGTCAATTGCTTAGCATTCACATCTCTCAAAGCTAAAAAAAAGATTGATACCTGCATGCTTTTAATATAATCTTGGCTCTTCTACAAAAACAGAAGATAATACCATGTATAGAACACTACTAGTCCCTCTTATGTCCTTTCTAATGTTTATGCACACGTTCTCTTGGGGGGGGGACATTCACAACCCCACCAACTCGAATAGACTCTAATTATACTCAAGGAGTTTGGCGAGATGTCAACTGCTGCTATAACAGTCAAAATAATCAAGTCGTTTTTAGCTGGGATGATAATATTAACCCTGGCAACCCCTACCCTGGCAACCCCTACTATGCTATCTACGACATCCAAACCCAGAGCTTCACAACTACACCAAAACTAATTAATACTAGCTATGATCAAGGAGTTTTCCAAGATGTCTTCTGCTGCTATAACAGTCAAAATAATCAAGTCGTTTTTAGCTGGGCATCCTACCCAGATATAAAACCCTACTATGCTATCTATGACGTTCAAACTCAAAGCTTCACAACTACACCAAAGCTAATTGATACTAGTTATGATCAAGGAGTTTCCGTAGATGTCTTCTGCTGCTATAATGATCAAAACAACCAAGTCGTGTTTAGCTGGACATCCTACACAGGTATAAAACCCTACTATGCTATCTATGACGTCCAAACTCAAATCTTCACAACTTCACCAACTCTAATAGACGACAATTATAGTCACGGGGTAAAAATAAATGTCTTTCCCTGCTATAATAATCAAAACAACCAAGTCGTGTTTAGCTGGGCTGATCGATCTAATCCTGCAAATCCTTACTATGCAATCTATACACAGCCTATCCCTCCAAGGGTTTCTGCTGATAGACTCCTTAAAGAGTCCAAGCATTCCTCTAGCCAATTTCAAAAAGGGGTCACTTTAAGAACCATTCCAAATAATAACTAGCCAACTGCTATCTCTTATTAAAAAAAGGAAGTGGATATTTTGGTAGATTGAGGATTGAAGAAGAAGAGGCTATCTGTTAACTTAACTACTTAACATTAGCAAAAAGGTTTCTTATGCAACTGATTTCTCCTTATAAAAAGGGACAAACTTTATTCAATTATGTTTTCAAAAAAATCATCGTAATTGAAGAGCTGCAATGTATTTTCTATGAACTTGAACATCTAGCATCTGGAGCCAAAGTTCTCCATTTAGCAAATGATGATGATGAGAACCTTTTTTGCTTAGGCTTTCAAACTCTACCAAAAAACTCCAATGGTGTTATCCATATCTTAGAACATACTGTTCTTTGCGGCTCTAAAAAATACCCTGTTAAAGATCCTTTTTTTGGGATGACAAGACGAAGCTTAAATACCTTTATGAATGCGCTAACAGGTTCCGATTTTACTTGCTATCCAGCGGCGTCCCAAGTGCCTAAAGACTTTTATAACTTGCTCGATGTTTATCTAGATGCAGTCTTTAACCCCCTACTTAAACGCTTTAGCTTTCTACAAGAAGGCTGCAGAATAGAGTTTGAAGAACCAGAAAATCCAAAATCTCCTTTAGTTTATAGAGGTATCGTCTTTAATGAAATGAAAGGCTCTTTAAGTTCTGCAGAAAATAGGCTATGGCAGTTAATCCATACTTACTTAACACCCGATCTTCCGTACGCTTATAATTCAGGAGGCGATCCTAAGGAAATCCCGTCTCTCACTTATGAAGAATTTTGTGAATTTCATAAAACAAACTACGATCCGAGCAGATGTCTATTTTACTTTTATGGTAATCTTCCCTTGGAAGATCACCTTACGTTTTTAGAAACACACGTCTTAAAAGATGTTAAACCAACAAGCGAGCCCGCCCCTATCCCTTTAAAAAAACGGTTTACACATCCGCTTCATAAAGAAGCCAGTTATCCTACTCACGAAAAAGATCTTTCTCATAAAACTATGGTCTCTTTTTCTTGGTTAACAGCACCTATCAAAGAGCAACAAGATGTCTTAGCACTATCTCTTATAGACTCTATCTTATTTGATACCGATGCATCACCTCTAAGATTTGCCCTTTTACAATCTAAACTGTGCCGCCAAGTCGATGCTCTTATCGATCTAGAAATGAGTGAAATCCCCATGACTGTCATCTGTAAAGGCTGCGAGGCTCATAACGCAGACAAATTGCAAAAAGTGATTTTCCAAACACTTGAAGAGTTAGCAGAAAAAGGCTTTGATCAAGAAACTATTGATTCATCGCTGCACCAGCTAGAGTTTGCAGGGATGGAAATTGGTGGAGATTACTACCCTTTTGGATTAAACCTTTTCTTCCGCGTAGCTCTAGCAAAATTCCATGGATGTATGGCAGAAGAATCTCTGCTCATTCACTCTCAATTTACTAAGCTGCTAAAACTGACAAAAGACCCCACTTATCTACCAGGGCTTATTCGTAAATACCTACTGAATAACCCCCATTTTACTCGCATTATTATGACGCCAAGTCTTGATCTTGCTCAAGAAGAGTCTGAAGAAGAACTTGAGAAACTAGCGACTATCAAAAAACACTTAAAAGAATCTGATATCAAAAAAATCTTACAAGAAACAAAAGAATTAGAAGCATTTCAAAAAGAGATTGAGCAACACCAACTTGATTGTCTTCCAAAAATTGCTCTTTGTGATGTGCCTAAAAAAACAAAAATCTTCCATCTAGACAAACTCGAAAAAAGCGGTTTCACCCTTTACCATCATGAATGTTTCACAAATCATATCGCTTACGTTAATTTTGTATTTTCTCTCCCCCACTTAACAGAAGAAGAACTGCTCTATAGTAAGCTTTTTACCCTTTTATTTGCTGAGATGGGAACTAAAACCCGCGATTATATGGAAAATCTAGAAGAACTTCACGCCTATACAGGTGGTGTTGGTTGCTCACTTGGAATCCACCCTCAACATAACTTTCCACATATTCTAAAACCAGCTTTACACTTAAAAGGAAAAGCCCTTTCTAGAAATATCTCTCATCTATTTAGACTCATGCAGGAAATGATGACCTCTATCGATTTCAATGTGCCAGATCGTATTAAAGAGATGTTTCTGCAAATTTCTACAGAACAGTTATCAAGACTTAATAAAAATGCCCTTTCTTATGCAACAAGCCTTTCCTGTTCAAACAATTCTTTAGCAAACCACCTAAATTATCTATGGAATGGGCTGAAATTTTATACATTTATCCAAGACCTTGCAAAAGATTTAGATAAAAATATCCCTACAATCATTAAAAATCTTGAATCTTTAAAACATAAACTCTTCCATTTCCATAACCTTGATATCACTCTATCTTGCAATGCACATGATAAAGCTGTTATCGAAAAAGCAGACTTTTTTGGACTAGGCGATTTAGAAAAAAAACCTTATACACCATGGCATTTTGATATAGACAAGCAGTCAATCACTTCACAAGCTAGAAAAATCTCAACCCCTGTCGCTTTCACCTGTATGTCTTGCTCTACCATCCATACACCACATCCACTCGCTCCTGCTATGAGTTTAGCTAGCTCTATTATGCAACATGTTATTTTACATAAAAAGATTAGGGAGCTAGGCGGCGCTTATGGTGCTGGCGCATCCTATAATGGAATTAATGGTAATTTCCAAATGCATGCTTATCGCGATCCTCATATAGCGTCTACCATCGAAGCCTTCAAAGAAGCTATCAACATGATAGCTGCAAAAGAATTTTCTGAAAGAGATCTTGAAGAAGCTAAACTTTCTGTGATTCAACAAATCGATAGTCCTATCACCCCTGGAGGTAGAGCTACCGATGCCTATAATCTGCAAAGGGAAAATATTTTTCCAGAAAGTAGACAGATTTTTAGAGGAAAAATTTTAAACGCAACATCTGATGAAGTAGCAGAAGCTGTAAAACTTCACCTTAGCCATTTTGCAAAAGATGGTCATATTGTAGTGTTTGCTGGAGAAGATCTTCTGAAAAAAGAAAATGCTTTTCTCGAAACAAAACTACCGATTCTCTCTATCTAGTCTTGTGCTTTATAGCGGCCTCTTTATATAATCGAATATCCATATAAACGATTTTAAAAGAGGCCCATAATGAACCGTTTACTCTACCAAAGTTTAAGTATCCTTACAGCTTGCAGCCTTTTTTCTTTGGCACATGCAACACCTGAAGGATTAGAAAAAATATTATTCTCAAAAAAAGAATCTCCTTCATTAGAAACTTCTGCCCCTACTGTTGCAATCGTCTCTAATGCACAAACAAATGATCCAACTCCTGCCTGCTCAGCAAAAGCGCTATCGAGAGCCTTTACAGAAGTTGCAAAAAAAGCCATCCCTTCTGTTGTTCACATCCGCGTAGAGAGTGTAGATCCAAACGGAAGCCAAGACAATTCAGATAATCCTTTTAATGATGAATTTTTTAGAAGATTTTTTGAGGGGCAACAAAGGCAAAGAGAGCCTCAACCACAAATTAGTCAAGGTAGTGGTTTTATCATCGGTGAAGATGGCTATATTATGACCAACTATCATGTTGTAGCTAATGCTAAACAAATGAGTGTCATTATAGATGAAGCAGATACTGAGTACAAAGCAACCCTTGTAGGAGGCGATCCTCAAACAGATCTAGCGATTATTAAACTAGAAAATACGAATCAAAAAAAATTTCCTGTGCTAACGTTTGGAGATTCTGATGATGTCGATATCTGCGAATTTGTTATTGCAATAGGAAACCCTTTTCAATTAGAAGCTTCTGTTACTGTAGGAGTTATTAGCGCTAAGGGAAGGCAAAATCTAAAAATTACTGAACTTGAGGATTTTATCCAAACAGATGCTGCAATTAACCCAGGCAACTCAGGTGGTCCCCTTTTAGATCTTGATGGTAAGGTGATAGGGATCAATACAGCTATCGTTTCTCGTTCAGGTGGTTATATGGGGATAGGCTTTGCGATCCCTAGCAATATCGCTAAAACTGTAGCTCGTCAGCTGATTGATAAAGGATCTGTCACACGTGGTTTCTTAGGCGTCTCTTTACAACCTATTGATAAAGATTTAGCAGAAGCTTTAGGCCTTGATAAAGCTGAAGGAGCTCTTGTTGCTGATATCGTAGCTGATTCTCCAGCTGCTAAAGCAGGTGTTGAGCAAGGAGATATCATCCTTGAAGTGAACGATATTCATGTTAAAACTCCAGCATCTATCAGAAATGATATTATGCTTAATGAACCTGGTACTATTGTAAAACTCAAAATCAATAGAAAAGGGAAAATCATGATTATTAAAGTCACTCTAGGTAGCTTTAATAAATCCAATATGATGGCTTCAGAAAACGCCCAAATGCTCGGTCTTGTAGTAGAGAATTTAACAGCTGAAAACATCAAAAACTACCGTATCAATCCAAATGAAGATGGTGTTGTAATTACGGAAGTAAAACCTGGGTCTATGGGAGCCAAGATGGGTCTAAAACCCGGTTATATCATCCTTTCTCTTAATCATAAAAAAATCACAAATGTTGACACATTTAATGATGCACTAGCTTCTATAGAAAAAGGAAAAAAAGTCCTTATCCTCGTAAAATACGGTGATATGGCAAGATTTTTCTCTATTAAAATGAACTAATCAAGTTTTACAGGAGGAAGTTTTCTTCCTCCTGTGTTTTTTTCAAAAAAATCCTACCTAAATCCTGCAAAAACTGCTACGGTGTAATTTAATTATAAAAAACACTAAGGTAGCTATGAGTCAGCCACTTCCTCGTTTTAAACAACCCAAAGAAATGTATTTATTAGCCCTAACAGAGATGTGTCAGAGGTTTGCATTTTGGGGCGTTGGTAATTTACTTGTCTTATATCTTGTTCAATACCAAAAGTTCACAGATGCTAGTGCCGATAAGCTTTTTGGGATATTTACAGGAATAGCTTTTGTTTTACCTGTTGTAGGAGGCTATATTGCAGATAGGCTAAACTATAGGCTGCCTGTAATTTCGGGGATTATTTTAACATCCATTGGATGTTTTTTAATTGCCTCAGGCAATTTAACTATGCTCTATATAGCTCTATGTTTTATTGCTGTTGGAGGATCGATCTTTACACCAAGTATTTATGCGCTCCTTGGAAGCCTTTATCGCAATCAACACCACTTACGAGACAGTGGTTTTTCTATTTATTATTCAGCTGTTAATATCGGTGTATTTCTTGCGATGATCCTTTTAGGGGCTATTGGGCAAGCCCATAGCTGGAATATGGCTTTTTTGATTGCTGGTTTGATCCAACTACTTGGGCTAATACCTTTTCATAAAGCTCTAAAAACATTTGATGTCACACACATTACTCCTAGTCACTTCACTTCAGCTAAACAACCCTCAGCACCTCTACACTCTTATGAAAAAGAGAGGATTTGGGTAATCTGCATCCTTTCATTTTTCTCAATTTTATTCTGGATAGCTTATAACCAGGGCGGTTCTTCCATGAATCTTTTTGCTCTTAACTTCACTAACCGATCTATCGGAAGTTTCCAAATGCCCCCTTCTTGGCTCCTTTCTTCAGAAAGTCTATACCTACTTATACTAGCTTTTCCCTTGGCTAAGCTCTATACGCATCTAGCTAAAAAGCACAAAGACCCAACACCTCCTATGAAATCTGTCATTAGCCTTGTTATGATGGGACTTTGTTTTTTAGTGATGGTGATCGGATCCTCCTCACTTCCTAAAAATGCTACCGCAGGTCTTATTAGCCCATTTTATCTTTTAATCGCCTATGCTTTTATGGCCCTTGGTGAAATGCTGATCGCTCCTATTGGATTATCTCTTATTACCCACCTTTCCCCCCACCGCTTTACAGCCATGTTAGTAGGTGTATGGTATCTATGTATAGGGGTAGCTTTTTATCTAGGTGGGATCATCGCGCCTTGGATGTCACGAGTCAAAGAAATGAGTCATTTCTTCAGTATCTTTGTAGTGATATCTTTTGTGTTTGCTCTGCTGCTACTGCTACTTGTTAAAAAGCTGAATAAAATGAGACATCTTAATCATACTAGTTGATTTTGACTAAATCTCCCCTATCTATACATGCGGAATAAGTCTGAGTGGAAAGTGCTAGTAGGAGCAATCCCCCGTGTCACAAAATTTTGCAACAAGAGAAGCTTTAGGATGCAAGTGTATAGCAACTTAAAATACAATGCCTTACGCTTTATTTCATGAAAAATAATTATATTTTTTATCACTAACAGGATATCACGAAAAATATTTAGGTTAGATGGATATATAGATGCGTTAAAATAGAGTTATCCCTTTAGAGATCATAAATAACCTATTATCATTTTCTAGAATTTGAAACTTAAGAAAATGATTGAAAGACCTTCTGATAATTGAAAGCTATTAAGACTTCTTGTGCCAACTTCGTGATATGATCCCATTCCTGGACTTTCAAGCTATTTTTGTTTGAGTAAATTAAGGAACCGATGATTAATAAATAATTTATCTCTTCCTCTCTTGATCTCAGTTAAAAAACCTATTTCAGCAAGAATTTTCAAATATTTAGAGGCTGTATCTCTTTTTGCAAGACCCATTTCAATAAGATTAGGAATCCGCACATATGGCTGGACAAAAAGCAATTCCACTAGATCTCGACTATAAATTGATGGCAACTTGAGTTTAATAAACTCACGTGACTCTTTCATTAAATCTTGAATCGCAAGAATTTTTTCTGAAGTCCATTTTGATGTTTCACTAATGGCTTGCAAGAAATAAAGTATCCAATCAATCCATAAACCTTCTGATGTAACTTTTAACAATTTTTCATAATAATAAGATTTATGATTAATAATATATCTACTTAAATAAAGTATCGGTGTATCAAGTAATCCTTGTTCAATCAAATATAATAAATTGATAATACGACCTGTTCTTCCATTACCATCTGAAAAGGGGTGAATTGCTTCGAATTGATAATGTTGTACAGCAAGTTTAATAAGAGGATCGATACCATCTTTTTGGTGTAAGTAATTTTGCCAATTCGTCAAGAGTTGGCGCAGCAAAACCTCACCTTCAGGGGGTGTATAAATCTTTTTGCAAGAAAATTCATTCATTAATGTTGTCCCAGGAAGATTCCTCACATCTGTATCAATTTCTCGAATTGTTGAGCAGATCTCACATACAGTAGCAATGCTTAAAGGACGTGTTTTAAGTGAACGATATCCCTGATATAAAGCTTGACGATACCGAAGCGTTTCTTTAATAGCAGACGAGATCTCAGATGAATGTCCTTCAGCATGTTCAAATAATTCATCCGTTGTTGTGACAATATTCTCAATTGCAGAACTTGCCTGAGACTCCAATAGAGGAATACTATTGATTAAAACTGTTTGATTAGGAATTAACCTCTCTGCCATCTTTAACTTGGCAAGTTCCTTATTAGCTTCAATAC